>CAMXTM010000322.1 GCA_947246775.1 uncultured Clostridium sp.
TTGCTTTATATCTAAAATATAAATCTCTACAAAATTCTCAAATTTTATGTTAAAATCTATGTTTATCTGTTTTAGAAAGCATATCATTTTTTATTTTTGTATGTAGGTATATATATCCTTCTTCCTTTCACTCTAAATCACTTTTGACCTGATTATTTTCTATACACACTCCTTTTAAAATATTTTTACTAAGCAAAAAAATTTAGTTGTATTGATATATTATTAAACTTTTTTGCTTTTGTCAAGTAACTTTGTTAAAAATATAAACTTTTTTGTATTTATCACTTCCACTTTCAAAAAAATAAACAACTAAAAAATACCACTGAAAACTTTAGTGTTCTCAATGGTATTTCTATCATCAATTTTGCTTTCCTAAAATAAATAGTATCATAAGTCATTTTTATTCTAAAAAAATCAGTATTTATAAGACTTTTGGGACTTCTTGACATTATTCTCACTTGCTCACTTGTTATGTTTTTGTTGCCAAAATATTACTGTATTTATAGTACAACAATTATACTCTATTCGACAGCCCATTTTTGTAGTAATATTAGTATTAATAACCAAATGCCACATTTCTTGTTACCTACTTTTATTATATAATTCTAGTACCATTGCGATTAGAAAAATACTCTCGATACTTATTAGGAGATAAGCCACATTGCTCTCGAAACACTTTACCAAAATAACTTAGACTGTTAAAACCACAGGAAGAAGAAATATCTGAAAGTGTCCTATCAGTGTTTACCAACAACATAGTAGCCATAGACAAACGATATTCTGTCAAATATTTCGTTGGAGATTTTTTCAAAATAGTTTGAAAACAACGGAAACATTCTGTCCGACTAATTGCCGCAGATTTAGCTATATCATCAATACTGATATGTTCACTGTAATATGTATGAATAAAAGATAAGAGCTGTTTCATACGCTGTTCCTGTACTCTGTTTGTCGTAGAGAATTTCTCTGTCTGTTTGTTTTGCAAAATACGAATGGTAAGAAGTCGCCATATTTTGCATACCATTTCAATAAAATGAAGTTCATATCCTATTTCTTTGTCACTAATAAAACATATTTCTTGTATGCTAGATAATAATGTTTTATCGTCTACATTCTGAACTTTGAATATACTATCTGTAACCTCTGATTTTATAACAGGTTGAACAATCTGGTGTGCTAAATTTCCAAAGTGTTTTTGAAAAAATGAAATAGGGAGTGCAAATTCAGCAATAACTGTATCTGGAACAAGTGCTTTGGCACTATGCAAACAGGCAGAGTTAATAAAAATTCCGTCCCCTTGATGGAGTTCTTTATAAAATTGTTCTTGTCCACAAAAAATTATAAACTGAACAATACCCTTTTGGACAATCCCAAATTCAATATCATCATGCCAATGGCAGCTCCATTCTTTGTGAAAATAATCATCAAAATTATCAATACAGACAGTAAGCGGAGCAAAATTACAACTGTACTGGAAATATTCCCTCAAATCTGTACCAATCTGTAATGTTTTTAATTTCATAAGGCAGCCTCCTGAATTTGGTTCTATTCTTACATAAAAATGTACGATTATATGTTTATTTTAATTTTATTTGGTGCTATTATTATACAACATATACAAAACAAACGTCAAGAAAAGAGGTTCAATGAAATGAAACAAGTAACAGATATGACACAGGGTAGACCTGCAAAATTGATTTTAACACTCGCTTTTCCATTGATTTTAACAAATGTAGGACAGCAACTTTATATGGTAGTAGATAGCTCTATTGTAGGGCGTGGTGTGGGTTTAAAAGCTTTGGCAGCTGTTGGTTCCGCAGACTGGACTTATTGGCTCATTCTTTGGACAGTACAAGGACTGACACAGGGGTTTGCGATATTTATTTCTCGCTATTTTGGAATGAAGGACTATCGTAATGTAAATAAAATGATTGCTATGTCTGCAATTTTATGTGTTTTAATTGGTATTGTAATAACAATTGCTGGACTTTTTGCTGCAAAGCCGTTGCTGATATTAATGAAAACGCCAAAGGACATTATTGACAATGCTGTAATTTATTTGATGACTATGACCGCTGGAACATTGATTGTCACTGCTTACAATATGGCAGCCGCTATTCTCCGAGCTTTTGGAGATGGAAAATCACCTTTAATAGCAATGCTGATTGCAGCTTGTTTGAATGTAGGTTTAGATATGCTATTTGTTTTAGTGTTTCATTGGGGTGTTTTTGGTGCAGCAATAGCATCTGTTGCAGCACAGTTATTTTCTTTTCTGTTTTGTCTGATACGCATAAAGAAAGTCGAATATGTTCGATTGGAAAAAGATGATTGGAAGTTTAACAATAAAATAGCTGTAAAAATGTTGGCGTTTGCTCTGCCTATTGCAATGCAAATGATTCTGATTGCCATAAGTGGAATGGTATTACAGTCTGCTATTAACCTACAAGAAAGTATTTTTATCGCTGGCTATACTGCCATGAACAAGATGCTTGGGCTATTGGAAAGTAGTGCACTCTCTCTTGGTACAGCTTCATCTACATTTTTTGCTCAAAACTATGGGGCAGGTAAGAAAGAAAGAGTACTCTCTGGCGTTAGAACCTCGGCAATCATCTCTGTTATTATGGCTATATGTGTAACCGTTATTATGCTGTTGATTGGTAAGTATCTTTTACAGATGTTTATTGATGCAACAGAAGAAGGAGCGACAGAAGCATTACAAATTGGTTTTCGATATTTGCTAATTGCGTCGGTTAATCTTGTAATTTTATATTTGATTCATGTATATCGAAATGTAATGCAAGCATTAGGAAATTCTTTCTGGTCAATGATTTCTGGTCTTGCTGAATGTGCTGTTCGTATCCTTATGTCTAAGGGTATTGTGCTTGTATTAGGAACAGGAGTCCTGTATTTTGTAGAACCAGCAGCATGGTTAGGTGCGTTGCTTTTTATTATGATTCCATTTTATTTCTATCGAAAGAGCTTACTGTCATAGAATCAGCAGATAAGTTATTGAACATAAATTGTATGAAACATCAAACTAAAATTATCA
>CAMXTM010000323.1 GCA_947246775.1 uncultured Clostridium sp.
AGGGATAGTGACATAAAGACTCTAAAAGAAGGGGCAAAGGACAATAAAGATTTGCAAAAGCTGTATGATGACTTGCAAAAGAAATACAAAAAAGATACAGAAGCATTACAAAAGCAATATCAAGAAAGCCGTAAAAATAATGCGATTGATATGGAGATACTAAAGGCAAAAGGCAAAAATCCCAAAATAATAAAACCCTTGCTGGATATGGAGAAAATCAATTTAAAAGAGGATGGTACGCTAGAAGGGCTGGATTTGGATAGCTTGAAAAAGTCTTATGACTATCTGTTCGAAATAGAAGAAACCCACAGAGAAGGCATTGACAGCGGACAGGGCGGCGGTTTTGGTGGTACGAACAATGAATTAGCTTCACAAATAGAAAGGGCAATATTAGGAGAATAGGAGGTAAAAAATTATGATAAATACAATAGAATATGCAAAATTATTTATGGCAGCCTTGGATAAACAGATGTTAGAAAAAGCTACTACAGGTTGGATGGAAGGAAATGCAAAACGTGTTATATATCATGGTGGCGATGAAGTCAAAATCCCTATACTGACAACAGATGGCGCGGGGGATTACGATAGAGATAATGGTTTTGTGCAAGGTTCTGTAACATTGAAATATCAGACAAGAACAATGACGCAAGACAGGGGTAGGACGTTCCAGCTTGACGCTATGGACGTGGACGAAAGCAATTTTGTATTAAGAGCAAGCGGCATACTAGGGGAATTTCAAAGAACACAAATGATACCCGAAATTGACGCTTACCGTTATAGTTCTATCGCTTCACAGGCAATAGAGAAAAATAAGGTGACGGAATATACGCCAAAAGCCGATGACATTCTTTCAAAACTGATAGAGGATATTACAACAATACGTGATATTACAGGCGGTGACGGGGAACTGATTATCACTATGCCTTTGACAGTGCAGGCGATATTAAACAATAGTAGTGAAATTAGTAAATGGATTGATGTTGGCAAATTTTCACAAGGTAGCATTAATATGAAAGTAAGAACGCTTGACGGTAACCCTATTATTGCAGTGCCTTCTGCAAGAATGAAAACCGCTTATACATTTTATGACGGTAAAACAACAGGACAAGAGGTGGGCGGATTTGTTGCGGCGGACGACGCACAAGACATCAACTGGATAATCTGTATGAGAAATGTGCCTATGGCAATCTCTAAAACAGATGTCACTAGAATATTCGACCCTATGACGAACCAAAAAGCGAACGCATGGAAAATAGATTACAGAAAATACCATGATTTATGGATATTAGACAATGCTTTTGATGGTTTGTGGGTAAATGTACAGCCAAAATGAGGGGGAAGAGTATGTATACTTTGAAAAAATGTAATGTTGTGAAAATGGTAAAAAGTGAACACGAAAGAGATAAGTTGTTGCAAAAGGGATTTCTTGTTGCAGATATTGAAAATGCTACCGAAAAAAGTACTTATGTAGACGCTACAGAGTTAGTGAAGCGAGAAAATGAAGCATTAAAGGTTGAAAATGCAGCACTCAAGCAGGAAATAGAAACACTAAAAGTACAAACAGGCGGTGAAGAAAATGGAGAATCTGGAGAATCCGAGCAAGCCAGCGCAGACAAAAAATCAGAAAAGGCTGGAAAAGCTGAAGCTACTGCTAGGGCTAAAAAGTGACGAGGACGAAAAGGACGCAATATTGCTATTTGTGATAGAAAAAATAGAGGATATGGTGTGCAACTATTGCAATATAAAAGTTGTGCCAAAAGGGCTAGAAAACGTCATGTTAAACATGGCGATAGACTTGTACAGGGCGGAAAATCTGGGACAAGAACAGGCAGAGGGAACACTAAAAAGCATTACGGAAGGTGATGTGACGGTTGCTTTCGGTAGTGCTAGCTCTGCTAGCGAAAATGCAGGTATGAGCTTTTTAAAAGACTACACGGCACAACTAAACAGATATCGAAAATTCAAGTGGTAAAGGAGGCTAAAACATGGCTTTAGGTGGTGGAAACTTCACAGTACAGAATAAAGTTTTGCCTGGTTCGTATATCAATTTCGTATCAGCGGCAAAGGCAAATACTTCATTATCCGATAGGGGTATAGCTGCTATGCCCTTTGTGGCGGATTGGGGTATGGAAAATGAGGTAATTGAGGTTAGCTCAGAGGATTTTTACAAAAATGCGGTCAAATTGTTCGGCTACGATTACACACACCCACAAATGCAAATGTTCCGTGAAATCTTTAAAAATGCAAAGATTTTGTATGGTTATAGGCTAAATAGCGGCGCAAAAAAGGCGGAAAACGACATTGCAAGGGCGTTGTATGGCGGCGCAAGGGGAAATGATATCACAATTGTTGTAGAAAATGATGTTGATAGCGAAAATGGCTTTATTGTCAAAACGCTTTTGGATAACATCGAGCAAGACAGACAAATTGTCACAGATATGAATGAGATAAAAGATAATGATTTCGTGACATTTAAAAAGGACGCAACCCTAGAAGAAACGGCAGGTAAACCGCTTACAGGCGGAGATGACGGCGAGGGTAGGACGCCGCAAAACTACCAAGCATTTTTAGATAAAATTGAAAAATATAGCTTTCATGCGCTGGGCTGCAACACCGATAAAAAGGACATTGTTGACTTGTTTGTTGCTTTTACAAAGCGCATGAGGGACGAGCATGGCGTGAAGTTTCAGACGGTGGTGTATCGTGCCGAAAACGCAGACCATGAGGGCATTATTTCTTTTGACAACAAGTTGTTGAATGTGGACTATACCCTGTTTGGCGATTTTTCGCTGGTTTATTGGCTCACAGGGGCGGTTGCAGGTTGTGCCGTTCAAGATAGTTTGACCAATAAAATTTACGATGGCGAGTACGAAATTGATACAGACTATACGCAGAGGCAACTTGAAAAAGCGGTCGAAAGCGGAAAAATGATACTCCACAAAGTGGGCGATAGTGTCCGTATTTTAAAGGATATTAACGCATTGGTGACGCTAACAAAAGAAAAAAATCAGTATTTCCAAAGCAATCAAGTGGTAAGAGTGCTTG
>CAMXTM010000324.1 GCA_947246775.1 uncultured Clostridium sp.
TAAAACGATACCTGTATTTTCTGGTGTAATTGTTTCATGCAAAAGGATATTGTTGTCTAAATCCTCTAAAAAACAGTCTACTGTTTTTCCTTCCTCCTGCATATCTAAATGAGTAATTGCTATCATGTATTCTTTGTTTCTGTTTGCAATGCAATCCATCTGAAAATTTACTTTCATATTATTTCCTCCTTATAAGTGTATTTTTATAGTTGTAAGTTCTGGGCATTTGCTGGAAAAACTGCCCTATTTCTCCAGCTTTTTATCACCTACATAATATAAAGAGGAATGAAAAGTAAAATTAGCTACTTATATTTTTACTTTTTTAAAAATTTTTTAAAGAAATGTTACTTGCATTCTATTTTAATTGTTTGCATTTCATCTAAGTTTTTTATCTCCTTGTCTAATTCTATATAATAGGTATAACCATTAGAATTTGGTCGCAGTTCTATTGCAGAAATTGGTACACTTTCTTCATTAATAGATACTTTGATATGCTCATTTGCAGCAGCAATATTTTCTGTTACAATATTCCCTTCTGAATTGATTGTCAAAATAGAATTTAATAACTGCATTAATGGTTCTGTGTGAAAAATATCATCTTCTCTAATCGAAAAATCAATGGTAATTTTACCATTTTCAAACCAGTTTCTGCTCAAATCTCTTACAGGAGTTTTTCCACACCAAATCATTCTAAAGCCAGAAAGATACTGTTCATTTTCTCCTTTTAAATTGAAATATTGTTGTTCCTTTCCATTTTCGTCTAATTCTTTCTGTTCTCTTTTTGTAAGTTCTACAATAAAATTAGAAATATTTTCTGTTTTTTCTTTTTGATAGTCAATATCTGGTATAATTTCCCAATAAGGAACATAATCAAAACAAATTTTTCTTTCTTCTTGATACCATGTTACATAACTAGATTTACAACGATTAAGTTCATTTATATTAATGATTAATTGCCCATCTATACTATAAGAAGTTGCTCCATAAGTAGTATTAAAACCATTTACTCTGGTATAAATGTCTGTAGCTTGCACCGTAAAAGCTACAGAACCAATTTTTTTGTTGTCTTTTTGAGGGTCATAGTCTGCTGTTATTTCTTTACTAGGATTATAATCTATATATAAACAACGTTCTTCATTAACATAATTTAGTTCAAAACCATATTTTTCTAACTCTTCTGCAATTACTACTGTTCCTCCATAAAAATTGTAAGAGGGTATCGGTAAACCATTGATATAAGCAGTAATATCAGAATAAATCACTTTTTTTGTTTCAGCGTAGCTAATATGACTTGTTACTACAATACAGCATAGCAATATTAAAAATCTCACTAATTTTTTCATAACAATATCCCTCCTATTATTAATAAGGATATATAAAATATCTTTTTCCAGTGTGAATATTAAATATTCTCCAATTACCGATATAAAATCGACCAACATCTACTGCATAAAAAACAACATCTTCTAAAGCTTTTACATTATAACCAAATAGATAAGGCACTGTTAAAGATGGTTGATTTTCTCCTTCTTTTAAAGAAATACTATATGCATTACTATATTTTTTTCCATTTTTTTCAATGAAATAGATATAATACAATGTATCATTGCAGATATTTGCCAAATTTAAAGCCCCTTCTTTTTTTGAAACAATTATTTTTGTTGTGCCATTTTCTAAAGAATAGGATTTAATTTGAGTTTCATTTTCATGATTCTTTTGATAATATAAGTGATTATTATAACCACAATACAAGTAAATGTCCTCAACGTCTTCTTCTATTTCTATTTTATGAAAATCGTCTTGTTGATACAATGATACAGCATAAACACCATTTTCTAATTGCTGACCGTTGATAATATTAACATCTTTTTCATCATCTGGTAAAGGAAAAGGTACGTGTATACAAATATAAAGTACATTCTGGTATTCCATAAAATCTATATAATAGCTATAATAGCTAGTAATTTTATAAAAATCTTGTATCGTATTTTTTATAGTTTCTTTTGTGGAGAAGTTGTATAAAATATCTCTTTCATTATCATACATCCAATTATCAGAAAGAAATGTTATTTTTGTGTCATCCTCAAAATATTCGCTTTTTCCGCTATCAATAGAAACCCTATAATATCCTACTCTATCATCGTTTCTTTTCTGTCCATAAAAATAAACATATCCATCGTTGCAAACTCTTAAGTGTTGCATGATTCCAAAAATGTTTTTAAAATAATCTTCAGATAAAAGAGTTTCTGTTTCTGTTTGTAAATCATATTGATAAAGTTGTAAATAATTTTTTTCTTCCATTTCTGCATATTTAAAATAATATAAAATATGATTTTTTTCTGCAAAATAATCAGAACCAAATAGTGGTGTTGATTGTGGTGTTTCTGAAATTATCTCTGCTGCATAGCTATTGCAATATTGCCCTAAAATCATGCTGCATAGCAATAACATACCTATTATTTTTTTAAATTTTTTCATAATAATTTCCCCTTTTTATTGTTTATTTTTTATATAATAAATAAACAACAAAAAGAACAATTTTACTACAACTTTTTGAAATGTATTTTGTATTCTTTATTTTAAACAACACTTTTTTTAAAAATATTGTAGTGTTTTCTGCTTTTTTATTGTTTATTTCTATATAAGGAATTTATAATGAATATAGGAGGAATGTTTTATGAAAAAATTATTAGGTTGTATAATTTTATTGTTTTGTATGATGTTGGGAGGAACAGTTGTTTATGCTCAAGTAGGAGATGTAATTGGTAATATTTATGCAACAGATATTGTTACCTATATCAATGGTATGAAAATACCATCTTATAATATCGGTGGTGAAACAGTCATTATTATGGAGGATTTAGAAAGATATGGTTTTCAGGTAGAATGGATTGAGGAAGTAAGATTATTAGAAGTGAATGCAAATTGTATGCCTGAAGCTGCCCCTCCCTATATACCACCAAAAAATGGTTCACTCGGAAAGCCGATAGGAAAAATTTATGAAACAGATATACGTGTAGATATAAATGGTTATTCTGTT
>CAMXTM010000325.1 GCA_947246775.1 uncultured Clostridium sp.
TTTCCTTTTGAACCATTTCATAAAGGAGGAAAAGAAGTCTATTGGGACAAATTTATGATGTCTCAAAAAATCAAATTTAACTATTTTAATAAATAAAAAAGGAGGAAAAAAATATGCTTGAAGCAAAAAATCAATTACAATTTGATGAGACAGAAACTGTAGAAACTATTATTTGCCAAAACTGTGGAGAAATATGTGATAAATATAATGCTACATATTTTGATAAAAATTGGCTATGTGAAGAATGTTATAATGAGCAGACTTTCATTTGTAGTTGCTGTAATAAGACATATTGGGTAAAAAATTCATATGATGATGGTAATATTATTTTATGTGAAAATTGTTATTTTAATAAGTATACTACTTGCTGTAAATGTGGACATTTTGTAAAAAAAGAAAATACAAAGAATAAAGTATATTGCAAAAATTGTTCTACTAAAAACAAAATAGAGTATATTCATGATTATTCTTACAAACCAAAACCTATTTTTTATGGAAAAGGTATTTTTTACGGTATAGAATTAGAAGTTGAAGGAGAAAGAGAAGAAAATGAAACTGCAAGAAAATTACTTGAAATTGCAAATAAAAAAGCAGAACATCTGTATTGTAAAATGGATAGTAGTTTAAAATATGGCTTTGAATTAGTAACATATCCTATGACACTACAATACCATATGAAAGAAATGCCATGGAAAGAAATTTTACAAAAATGTCTTGATATGGGTTATTTATCTTGCTATACGCACACTTGTGGTTTACATATTCATGTAAGTAGAAAGGAATTGGGAAAAACTTTAGAAGAGCAGGATAAAGTAATAGCAAGAATACTGTTCTTTTTAGAGAAGCATTGGGATAAAATAGTCAAATTTAGTCGAAGAACAGAAAAGCAAATCAATAAATGGGCTGCAAGGTATGGTTGTAAGAAAAATTTGAAAGAAATGCTAAAATATGCAGTCAATAGTAATAAGCGATATGTATGTTTAAACTTGCAAAATGAAGAAACAATAGAATTTAGAATATTTCGAGGAACTTTAGAATATCAATCTTTTATGGCAACGATACAACTGGTAGATTCTATTTGTAGTGTTGCTATTTTTATGTCTGATAAAATATTCGAATGTATGACATGGAATGGTTTTTTAAAAAATATAGACTTTTGTTTTAAAGTAGAATTATTTCACTATTTGAAACAAATAGAACTTTTAAAAACAATCTGATAGTAAAATATAGTTGTTTGTTTTTCTTCTTCTTACTTCTTCTGTTTTAAAAATATAATTATATTTTATAATATATATAATATATATTATATTAAAATATAATTATAAAAATAGAAAAGAAGAAGTAAGAAGTACTTCTTATTAAAAAATATTTTGTGACACACAAGATAGTAAAGAAACATGACTTTGTAAAAATGTCACAATTTAAGTAATTTAATAAGGGGGAACAAAATATGGAAAAATTATTGTATTCCATCAAGGAAGTAGCGACTATCTTAAGTATTAGTAAATCTCTTGTATACAATTTAGTGAAGCAAGGGAAAATTCCAATTTTAGAAATTGAAAATAGAAAACTGATTCATCAAAAAACGATAGAACAAATCGTATCAGGAAAAATAGATTTAAAAAAGAGGTGACAGTTATGGGAAGAAGAGGAAACGTGGAAGGAACGATATATAAGAGAAAAGACGGAAAATGGGTTTGCCAGATTACAACAGGAATTGATAAAACGACTGGAAAAGCAATTAGGAAAACATTTTATGGAAAACAAAGAAAAGAAGTTGCAGAAAAGCTAACTATATTTTTAAGTCAAAAAGAGAGTTTTTTGAAAAATGGTCAGCATATGAAACTAAAAGAATGGCTTCCATTATGGCTAAATACATACAATCAAAATGTAGCTTTTTCTACTTATGATGATTATGAAAGCAAAATTTATCAGCATATCATACCAGCATTAGGTGAAATAGAATTATGCGAATTAAAGCCAATCATGATTCAAAAATTTTATAATGAAAAAGCAGTTTCCGGTAGAATAGATGGTAAAGAAGGTGGATTATCCAGACGTTCTATTCGATATATTCATGTTGTATTGCGAGCAGCTTTAGAACAGGCAAAAAGAGAAGGATATTTGACAATCAATCCAGCAGACGCAGTAAAAGTCCCTAAGCCAGTAAATGATGATATACTCAAAAGAAAAGTATTGACAAGAGAAGAACAAGCACAGTTTTTTAAAAAATGCAAACAGGAAAGATTATTTCCCTTGTTTGCATTTGCTATGTTAACAGGTTGTAGAGAAGGTGAAATACTTGCATTAAAGTGGAATCAAATTGATTTTGACAAAAATGAAATTACAATTAACTGTTCTGTTTCTGTAGTAAAAAAGAGATTAGAGGAATTAAAAAATAAAACTGATGAGAATATTTCTTTAGTGAATTATACAGACAAAACAATGCGAATTATAAAGGGAACGAAAACAACTTCCAGTACTCGTACTGTTCCTATGTGTTCAGAATTGTCTGCTATTATGAAATCCCACGCTTATACACAAAAAGTAGAAAGAATGAAAAATATAGCTTTTTATCAAAATGAAGATTATGTATTTGCTACAAAATCTGGAGGAATGTTAGATTATCGTTTTGTCATACGACAATTTCACAAATATCTAAAAAAGGCAAATATAGATACGATTAATTTCCATTCCCTTCGTCATACATTTTCTACAAGATTGTTAGAAGAAGGTGTTTCTATGAAAATTGTGCAGGAATATTTAGGACACAAAAGTTACAATTTAACTGCAAATACCTATTCTCACGTTTTGCCACAAATTAAGAAGAATGAAATTGAATGTTTAAATCGTATTTTCTGCTGTTAGTGAGAAAAAGAAGATGTTGTTATTTTGTAACATCTTCTTTTTTGTCTTTTACTTTTGCTTTAAAGTTTCAACTTGTATCATTTCATACGATATGTTATATTTATAGTAAAGAAGGTGTATAGTAAAATGGCTTTTCAATCAAAATATTTACCAAAATCAGATGTTGTTTTT
>CAMXTM010000326.1 GCA_947246775.1 uncultured Clostridium sp.
GTACAGAACAACTGATGTCATCTCCTATTTTTACCTGTATATAACCTCTTGCTGGTGCTGCACTTGCTGTAAAAACACCATTTTCATCAATACTGCCTAAAGAGGCATTAGAAAGACCATATAGCATATTGTCCAATGCAGTTGAGGTATAACCCTCTGTACTTCTTCCCTCTACACGTATATTGGTTGTTTCATTTGGCAATAAGTAGATTTCATTTGGTACTATCTCAATGGAAGCAAGACGCATTGCTTTTATTGTTATGACATCGGTTTTATCTTGGTAAGTTGCTCTAATTTGAATATCTCCCTCATGCGTTGGTATAAAATAATTTCCATCAAATACGCCCTCGCCTTGCTCTAAGGAATACACAATTTGACTTTCATCTAGCGCAATCTCATGAAAATATTCGTCATAACCTTTTACTTGTAAGGTAATACCATTGTCAACAAAGGCTTTTTGTTCATTTGCTTTTAAGGCAATTTGTGATAATTCACTAACAGGAGCGTTATTAAATACCCCTAAACCATTGATAATTTTTCTTTGTGTACCTTCAGAAAGTGTATTTTTTACTTCTGTTGTTCCAGTTTCTGTTGTTTTTGCTATCATCGTGGAAGAACCGCCACCATCAAAGTGCATCGCATTATAAGCACCATATTCTCTCATCAGCCATACCATTTCTTCATTGGTTGCGCCAATGCTATCTCCTCTGCCATCTACTACCATCAAGATTAAAGTAGACTTGTCTTCTGAAATGCCAAGAGCCGTTCTTGGCTGTCTGCCTGTAATCAATAATCCTGCATCGGCTGGCTTTTCGCCATCAACTAAAATTCTACCAATACCACCAATCGCTGTTTGCATGGTGTTTAAGTCTAAACTTGCTCGTATATCTAATCTGGTTTGTTGTCCCTCTACAAAGTATTCCCACAAATCATTATAATAATCTCCGCTTATAATAATCAAATAACCATTTTCTGGTGTGTTTACTGTTTCGCCTTTTTGGGAGATTGCTGTAATGACATCATTTTCTACTGTAAATTTTACTAATTCTGGGAAACGTGCATCTAAATCTGCTGTAGATGCTGCTGCATTTTTATCAAAATAAATTGGATATTTCATCTCTGTAATTTTATTAAAGGAAGCAAGTTCCAAATGCGCAGACTCTCCCGCATAAAAATCAGCCTGTATTCTAAAAAAATCAATAAAAGGATTTCCCTCTTTATCTATAAAAAAGGTAGAATATTCGTTTTTGTCTAAATTTTTATCTGTTCCTGCTGAAATAAGATTGCCTTCTTTTACCACTGGTCCAAAGGACGCAGAATAACTTCCTTTTAAACCAAAAAAGTCGCCATTGACTGCTGCTGTTGCGCCTGCATCACTGACTAAATTAAAAAGTGTTTCTTTTAAACCATATTCTTTTTGTGACTCCAGTGGTTGTACAGATAAATTTGGGTCATTCAAATCAATTTTTAAAACATGAATGTCTTGCCAACCTTCCGCCGTCAGTCTGTGGTTTTTTTCGTATGTAACCCCTTTTGTCACGGTCTCTGTTGTCACTTGGTCATATAGTATGTCTGCCGCAAATGCTTGTACATTCCATGCCGAACAGAGCATACTACCAGCCAAAACAATTCCTACTATCTTTTTCATGAAAAAATGTTTTTTTCTCATGTTACTATTCCTCCTTGTTGTCCTTTGTTTATATCTTAAAATACACTTGCAACATTGTAACATATTTTTTACATTTTTCCATCTATATTCATAAAACTTTAATAAAATTGTAATATTTGACAAAAAAAAAGAGCTTGAGATAACATCTCAAACTCTTTAGCACAGTCCTAAACTAATCAGTAATGCTTTGTTTATTTTTTGCATTACCGCACCATCTAAATGGCAAACTTTTTCTCGCAATCTCTTTTTATCTATCGTCCTTATCTGCTCTAACAGGATTACAGAATCTTTTGCCAGTGCATAGTTTTGTGCGGATAACTCAATATGTGTTGGCAATTTTGCCTTATTTATTTGTGATGTAATGGCAGAACAGATGACAGTAGGGCTATACTTATTGCCTGTATCATTTTGTACTATCAACACAGGACGTATCCCCCCCTGCTCACTGCCTACCACTGGGCTTAAATCTGCATAATATATATCTCCTCGTCTTACAATCAATTTGGCTCACTCTCCACTGTTTCTGGCTTGGATTACCGAGCCGTCAGGCGTTATCCTTATTTCCTTTTTTTATTATGTACATCACCGCCTGCTTTTCGGTCTATCAAAAGTATTTCCAACAGACGATGATTTTATTCAGCACTCTCTATATTGTTATTCTGTTATTTCAAATAAACTATCATCTAATTCTACATCATATTCAAAGGTATGATAGTCTAAATGGTATGTTTCATTCCCTTTTGTATCATATATCACAAACTGCACAGGTTTTAATGTCTCATTGTCTACCCAAAGTTTTTCCGTTGCGGTATATTCATTGCCTCCAGGTATCACTGCCTCCAACACAGTACAACGACTTTCATCTAGTGCCGCTGCTTCTACACTGACCCCCTCCGACTGCATATAGTTTTTTAAAAATTGTCCCAAAAACAACTCATTCCTTTGCTGATTTTCTGGTACTTCTTTGATGATTTTAGACGATACCCTTGGATTAAATTGACATATTTTTTCCCCATCAAATATCGTATAATTTCCTGCTACACTTTCGGGCGCTGTCAGCTCCAAACGGTATTCCCCCGTTGATTTAAAATATTGTTTCGTTTCATATGTATTTTTTCCCTTATTTGAATATCGCTCCATTGTAGCACTACATTGGTAATTTTCCATTTCATTGAGCTGTTTTTGTATTTTTTCCATTTCTGTCAAGTTCGATTGCTCTCCGATTTTTCCACAACCTACAAAAGCAATAGACAAACAAGCAATACACAATGCACAAATTGCTTTTTTCATCTCTTTCTCTCCTTTTTTTGTTCATTCTTTATTACTTTATGGATTAGGATAATGATATAGAACAAAAAAACTGC
>CAMXTM010000327.1 GCA_947246775.1 uncultured Clostridium sp.
TCAGATAGAAGTGTCTCATAGTTTTCTATTGTAATTTCTTTTGCTCCACCCTCTTTTGCTGTGCGAAACGTAAAAATAATAGGAATTTGTTCAATATATTTTCTCATTGCTTTTAATATTTCGATTACTTTTTTACTATCAAAGCAGTTTTCATACCAATCTACTCGCCATTCTATCAAGTCGACATCAAGTATCATCGCATTTTTAATTTCTTCTAATATATCATTTTTTGTAATACCTATAATGGGAATACAAATTTTAGGACTTCCCTCTCCTATCATTACATTTCTAACAGCAACACTTTTCATCGATTATTTTCTCCTTATACTTTTTTTGTAAATCCACCTTTTGATTCTGTTGTTTCATTTGTTGTTTGATAACTTGTTTGTACTTGTGTCAAAGTTGTTGTCGTTTCTGGTGCAGTAGTATCTGATGTTGTAGTTTGTTTTGGTGATACTACACCATCTTCTGACACATCAAAATTGACTGTTAATTGTTCTGCTCTTTGCAAAACTTGCTCATATACTTCATCTATTGTTTGTGATTTTTCTTTCTTTTTACTTTTAGATACTTTTTCTGTTTTGTTATCTGTATCTGTATTTAATTCTGATTCCCATTTCATGCCTTTATAGTCATCACTTGCTGTAAAACTAGCGTGTTCATCTTGTATTGCAGCCGTCATGTATTCTGCCATTTCTTGGTCTTGTTTTGCGATAGACATAGAAAAGCCCAATTTTTGGGAAACCAGCCTTTGTACATCATCTTTTGTTTTACAACTTTTGAGTGCTTCTTTAAAGTTCTTTCTTTCTTGTTGTACTGCTTCTGCCTTTTTATATAACTCTGGTGCGTGTTCCCTCAAAAGTCTCATTTCTTTTTCAGAAAGTTTTTTACCAGATTTTAGTTTAGAACGAATGTCAGATACTTTTTTAGAAATCTCTTGTTGTTTTTGTTGTTTTTCAATTCTTGCTTTTTCTGGGTCTTGTTTGTTAATCTCCCATAATGTTTGCATTTTTACAGCATTTAAATAACTATTGATATTAGTTATACCTTGTATCATACTATCACACCTTTCCGATTTTTGCCCATTACTCTTTTTATAAATTTCGGCATAAAAAGTATTTTTCTTAATAGTTATTATGCTTTATTTCTCTTTTTGACAACATTTTGTTTTTTGTATTCTGTTGTCCTAGATAGTAGATTATCTAACCACACATAAACATAACCTGCGGCAATATAACAAGCACTTAAGGCAATCACATTGACCGCAACTCTTTGCCAACCTAGCAAATCTACTGCTATAAAACGATAAGGATATTTTGTATTTTGATTTGGTATAAAACTTCCCTTTGATGCAATAAAGAATATCACTATCATATAAACATAGGGTAATATTGCCCAAAAAAGTGGTGCTTTTGATAAAAACATTCCTTTTTTATCCCACAAAAGCCAATCTAAAAAAACCAATAGTGGTGTATAATAATGAAGCAAAAAACTGCCAAGTCCTTCTGCTGTAGTAATTGGCTGCATATCAAAGTCTTTGCCATTTAACAAAAAATGATAGATTATTCCTGTCAGCAGTATCATCATCGTAAGACCACCTTTTACATTGAGCAATTTTTTATTTTGGTTACATTCTGGAAATAATAATAAAAATACAAATAGTACAAACACAAAAAAATTACTCCAATTTGTATAATACATCAATGTATACCATTTTATTTTTCCGCTAGATAATCCTAGTTTTATAAAAAGTCCTATGCCACAACCTGTCACTAAAAAAAGTCTATAGATTGTCCTTTTTACACTTTTATATGGCTTGTCCATTTGTAAAACCTCCCTATTTTTATTTCTATTATCATACCAAAATATGGTATAAAATGCCACACACTTTATACTACAAAAATATTGTCTGAATCAATTCTTTTTTAATATTGTGACAAACAAAAAAAGCAGCCGACAAATACTGTCAGCTACTTTATATATAAGGGGGATTATTCTTCAACTGTTTTTACTCGTTCAATGTGTATTGCAAAATAACTTATTTCTATATCAGGGAAAGGTTTTTTTGTAATTTTTTCAAACTGCTTACAAATTTCCTTTGCTAAATCAAAAGAATCAGGAAAATTTTCTAAAACATAATCTGTCATATCCAAATGCAATTTTTCATCATTGATGACTCGCAATATCATAAATTTCATATGGGTCAGCAGCCTTGTATAAGAAATCGTGTCATCATTTAACATAGTTCCCAACTTTAATTGAATTATTTGTACTCCCTCTTGAATTGCACGTGCAATATCCATACTTTGCACAACATGCTCTCTTGTCAAAGCAGTATGTACATGAAGTGCAATGTATCCAACTTCATCATCATTGACTTCTACACCAACTTTTTCTTTTATAAACTCTCTGCCCTTTTTTGCTACATCATATTCTTCCTCAAAAAGTACCTTTATCTCTTTTGCAAAAGGATTTTTTAATTCGATTCCTTCCTCCATACGTTTGATAGCAAAAGCAATGTGGTCAGCTAAAGCAAGTAGTATGTTGTTATCTACAGCGCCAAATTTTTTTTCAGCTTCCTCTATAATATTGCCTGCAATCTCTATAAAAACAGGGGAAATGCTTTTTATGGTATGTATAGAGTCTTGGCGAGATTGTTCTTCTGTAAAACGGTATGCTTTTGCATTATCAATTTCTTTTACATTTTGATTTACTTTTTTGCCAAAGCCTACCCCCTTACCTAAAAAGATAAATTCTTGTTTGCTCTCTAAATCCATTACTAATATACCATTGTTATTTAAAACTTTTAAAATTTTAAACATATTCCCCTGCTCCCTTTTTTGTCTATTATTCTATTACGACGATTTCTTCTTTTGCTTGGTATTCTTTTTTATCAGCATTTTTCCATGTGATTTTTTGTCCATCTTCTAAGTTTGTAAATACCATAGGAATTGCTGTAGAGGCTGCATTTTCTGAAATGTATTTTAAATCTACTTCCATCAATTTGTCGCCTTTTTTTACTTTGTCGCCA
>CAMXTM010000328.1 GCA_947246775.1 uncultured Clostridium sp.
AATTGCAAATATTAAGAAGTTTTTTTGAAATTGAAACAGAACCACAATATCAAAAATTTGTTTCGTCCTATGGACAGACAGTATTAGGAAAATTGCTTTTGCAGGAATATGAAGCAGCAGTTTCAAACCCATCTGTTTTAGACGATTTGAGTAAGGAGGATAAGTATATGTTGCATTTGACTGAGGAAGAAAGATTGCTAGAACAAAGAAAAGGCGAACAAAAGGGCTTGCAAAAAGGCTTGCAAAAGGGCTTGAAAGAAAAAAGCATAGAGATTGCAAAAAATCTTTTAAATGAAGAAATGAGCATTACATTTATTTCCAAAATAACAGGATTATCAGAGCAGGAAATTGAGCTTTTAATTTGAAAAGAGGATAAGTATATGTTGCATTTGACTGAGGAAGAAAGATTATTGGAACAAAGAAAAGGCGAACAAAGAGGACGCGAAGAGGAACGTACAAAAATGATAAAAATCTTTTAAATGAGAGAATGGATATTGCTTTTGTTTCTGAGATTACAGGATTATCAGAAGAGGAAATTGAGCTTTTAAAGAACTAAAATAAAAAAGACCACTCTTTTAAACAAAGTGGTCTTTTTTTTATATATCTTGAACATAGCTCATCAGGTCATCATATTGGCTAGATTGCATTTCTCCATTATCATACAATTCTTGTATATGGTTAGATAATGCTTCTACATCATAATCTTCTATTTCTCCATTCAGAATGTCTATAATGTACCTTTTTAATTTTTTATATTCTTTACAATAAATATGATTATCATACATAAATTTTTTCCTCCTTTTTTAAAAAATCGTTGCAGTAAAATTGCAGTACTCAGCAAAAATATAACTTTTTGTCAGATACACTTACAAAAAGAAATGCAAAGTATTAGTTACAAAACAGAAATTTTATTTTGAGAAGAAAGGCGGGAAAAAGCCCGATATTCCGCCATTTTTTCAGCAAAAAAATAAAAAAACGGAACCCCATGACTGATGTCACAAAACTCCGCTTTTTAAACTGCACCTTTAGGGGCTCGAACCCTAGACCCACTGATTAAGAGTCAGTTGCTCTACCAACTGAGCTAAAGGTGCATACAAAATTTACTGTAGAAAATATGATACAACAAAAAGAAAGATTTGTCAATAAAAAATAAAAAATAATTTTAAAATCAATTTTTAAAATACAACAACTACTATTAAAAAATAATTATTATTTAAAAGAAATAATAATTTATTGATATGTATTAAAATTTATTGCATTATTGTAAAAAGGAGTATATAATAATAGCAAAAAAAATAAGTGCGATTGCAGCAAATAAAGGAGGGTAAAAAATGGCTTTTTCATGGAATCAGAAGTTAGAGACAGGAAATGCTATGATTGACCAACAACATAAACAATTGATTACGGCAATAAATAATTTATTGCAAGCTTGTTCATCTGGAAAAGGAAAAGAAGAAATTACAAGAACAATGAAATTTTTATATGACTATACAGCAAAACATTTTAGTGATGAAGAAAAGCTACAAATACAATATCGTTATCCAGACTATACCAACCACAAAAGGTATCATGAAGAATTTAAAAAAGTAGTAAGAGATTTGGCAACACGTTTACAAACAGAAGGTCCTAGTATTGCTCTAGTAGGAAAAGTGAACACAAGTATAGGTGGTTGGCTATTAAACCATATACAAAGAGAAGATGTCAAAGTAGCTGCACATATTAAGTCACAGCAAAAATAAATACATAACAAATAATATAAAAAAGTATTCATGCCGGGGGTCTATTTATAGACTCCTTTATTGTTTTATAGAACTATAATTTATTTATAGTATGATAAAGCAGAAAAGGAATGAAATACAATGGATATAGTGATACCAAAAAAAATAGAAAGAATATTACAAAAAATCAATGATGCAGGTTTTGAGGCTTATATTGTAGGGGGGTGTGTGAGGGACTGTTTTTTAAATAGAAAGCCACAAGATTGGGACATTACGACATCAGCAGAGCCACATGAAATAAAAAAAATTTTTTATAGAACCTATGACACAGGCTTACAACATGGCACAGTGACTGTATCATGGGAAAAAGAGCATTATGAAGTCACAACATATCGCATTGAAAAGGAATATGATGATTGTAGGCACCCAAATGAAGTAATTTTTACAAAAAGTTTAGAAGAAGATTTAAAAAGGAGAGATTTTACAATCAATGCCATTGCCTATCATCATAAAGAGGGTATCAAAGATTATTTTTGTGGACAAGAGCATATAGAGCAAAAAATCATAAAAGGAGTAGGAAATGCATCAGAGCGTTTTCAAGAAGATGCCTTAAGAATGTTAAGAGCATTACGTTTTTCTGTGCAATTAGGGTTTGATATAGAGCAAAAAACATATTGCGCCTTGCAAGAGCAAAAAACGTTGATTCAAAAAATCAGTGTAGAGAGAATACATGACGAATTAGAAAAGATATTGCTTGCTGAGCATATAGAAAAGATAAATTTGTTGTGGGATTCAGGGCTTTTAAATGAGATTTCACCATTGTTATATCAACAGATGAAGCAACATGAAAAAAGCATAATAGAGCAACTAAAAAGAGCGCCCTTTGATAGAATCCTACGCTGGACAATTTTTTTACAATACATGACAGCAAAAGAGGGAAAGGAATTTTTAAAATATTTAAAATTTGATAATTACACTATCAACACTGTTACAGTATTACTGGAGCATTTAAAATATGATATAGCATTAGAGGAATATGCATTGCGTAAAAAAGCAAGTGAAATAACAATAGAACAATTAGAGAGACTTCTTTTGGTAAAGAAGATACAACAAAAAGAGCATATAGAACAATTACAAAATTATTTTTATAAAATAGTAGAAAGAGGAGATTGTATTTCACTAAATACATTAGCTGTTAGAGGGGAGGATTTAAAACGACAAGGAATGGCAAAAGGGAAAGAAATAGGAAAAATGTTACATTTTTTATT
>CAMXTM010000329.1 GCA_947246775.1 uncultured Clostridium sp.
AATTTTAAAATAATAATGGTATACATGAAATTCTTTTTTTGTAGATTAGGGCAATATGGTGATATATTATATTTTGTTTTGATAAAAATTTCTGTATATTGAAACTCTTCCTTTGGTTCTTCACCGTAAAAAAACTTTCTAAATAATAAATTAACGGATTCGTAACCTTGTGTGTAAGCGTCCTGTCCAATTAAAAAATTGATTGTGCCATCTAAGAGCCAGTTGATATTTTCTTCTATAAAGTCGTTTGCAATGACTTTGATTTCTTTTTCTTTGTGTGCATTTTTAATTGCCTTGCACACACCTACTACACCAGAGCCAGTGATATAAAATCCTCTTATATCTTTATGTTCTTTTAAAGCTTCTTCTGCAATTTTTTCTGCGACCCAATTGTCATCATAAGCATATCGGATTCCAATTATTTCTATTTGAGGATAAGATAATTCTATTTCTTTTATAAAACTATTTGACCTGTTTTTTAAAGAAAGGTTTTCTTCATAGCCTGAAATAATCATAATTTTTCCTTTACCATCTAATATTTCACCCATAAGCCCAGCAGCGGTTTGACCGCTTTTTTTTGTATTTTGACCAATAAAGCAAATACGAGAAGTATTTTCTAAATCAGAATTAAAAGTCAATATAGGTATTTGATATTCTTGAGAAAATTTATTAACTGTTTGTATTAAATATCTATCTTCAGAGGGAGAAATTGCAATAGCATTGACGTTATCTTCTTTCATGCTTTCCATAATGTTGACCATTTCTCCAGCATCTATTTTATTGATTTTTTTTACTTCTACCGTTACTCCTAAACTTTCCACTTCTTTTTTTGCTGCTTCGATTCCTTTTAAAACAGCTTGCATAAAAGGTGTTTTTGCTGACTGTAAGATGACACCTATTTTTAAGTTCTTTTTTGCCATAGCAAGCGCTCTGCCTGCCAAACTAGGTTGATATCCTAACTCTTCCGCAATCCGCTTAATTTTCTGTTCTACTTCTGGTTTGATACGCCCTCTGTTGTTTAATGCTCTGTCTACCGTTCCTCTTGAAACACCTGCTAAATCTGCTATTTGCTGTAATGTAACTGCCATATTTCCACTTCCTAATACTTGGTTTTATTATAAGTATACTATATTTCATATCAATATTTTTGTCAAACATAAAAAGCGTATAAAACGTTGAAGTATGTTAAATAATCAAGGATAAAAACAATAATTAGAATAAATTGATAATCTGTTGCTAATAAAGAAAGTGTTAATCTATATTTTTTTATTCTCATTACTTTTTTCCTTGCAAATTGTTATTATGTGCATAATGTAGAAAAGAGTCAGCCAAGTAGCTGACTCTTTTACAACACTTATTTATTTTATTTATGGCATCAGCAATGCAATTGGAGGTGTACTGCTGAATACTCTTTTTTATTCTTCTACTAATTCTTCTTCATCGAATTCTCCATTTGCCTTTTTGGTAGGTGTTTTTACATTTTTCTTTTTAAAGAAAAATCCAATTATACAACCAACGATTGCTGGAAGAATCCAACCACAGCCATATTGTGCAAAAGGTAATGACTGAACAAATTCAAAAGGTGCGCCATATCCCAGTGCTAACTCTGCTGCACTTGCTGCTAAAGCAAAGTATGCGCCAAAGCAAGCAACATTATCATTTTTAAATACATCATCAAGGAATGTTAACAATACTAATACCAATGTTGGTGGATATAATAAGCTCAATATTGGTGCAGATATATTGATAATACGTGTTAAACCAAAATTAGAAATAATATAACTAAATACACAAATTGCAATAACAAGATGACTATACTGTAATTTTCCCTTTGAAATTGTATTAAAATAGTCCGCTGCTACAGAAGTTAAACCAACCGCTGTTGTTAAACAAGCAAGTAATACAATCAATGTCAAAAGTACCATACCTGCGTTTCCCATCAAAGACTGCACAATTGCCATAAGCAATCCTGCTTGATTTAATTCTTCAAAACCGCCTGTAGAAGTGGTTGCTCCTAAATAGGTTAGTCCACCATAAATTAACATGAGCAATGCGCCTGCAATCAATCCAGCCATACCAACCATACCACTTACTTCTTTTTTATCTGTAAATCCTTTATTACGTGCTGCTACTGTTACAATACCTGTTAAAAGTAAAGCTCCGATACCGTCCATTGTTTGATAACCAGAGAGCATACCCTCTTTTAATGGTACAACATTAGATTCTGCTGTAGCTGGTCCAATAGGAGAAACAACACCTAACACAATCAATATAACCATAACCGCAATTAACGCAGGAGTTAAATAATTTCCTACAATGTCAACTACCTTTGTAGGGCGAATGGTAAGCACCAATGCTATACCAAAAAATAAAGCTCCAAAAATCCAAGGGCTAAACCCTGGCATTAAAGTCGAAATACCCATTTCAAATGTTGTTGCTGCTGTTCTTGGGATACACAATCCTGGACCAATACAAATGATAATAATTGCCGCCATGATTTTTCCGGGAAGCATACCAATTTTTCCTACAACGCCCTCTATGTTTCCAACACGATTGAACACAGTTGCCCATATCGCTAAAACGCCTAGCCCAACGTCCATGATAAAAAATCCCATAAATCCCATAAACCATGATGCACCTGTTTCTCGTCCCAAAAAAGGTGGAAAAATCAGATTTCCAGCACCAAAAAATGTTGCAAAGAGCGCAAAGCCCATAATCAATGTTGTTTTTGTTTTACTTGTCTTCATAATCTATTCCCCCTGCCTAATTGTAGGTAGATTCTGCTAAATATATTATTGTAAAACGATATTTGCAACTATATTTTTTTATAATGATATGAATTAACAGAAATCAATTATATGTTTACAGTTATTTATTTATTTTTGATTTCTTCCAGAAGTGTTTTGAACTTAGGCAGTGATGTTTCTATCATAGTAGGAGAAACACAATAAGATAGCCTAATATAACCTTTACA
>CAMXTM010000330.1 GCA_947246775.1 uncultured Clostridium sp.
CATCTTCCTGAAAATACAGTAACAAGTTCGTCTAACATAGTATTAAAAGCTAAAAGAGGATTTCCTTCAGCCATAATTAAGCAGCCAGTTAATGCAGCTGCTGATAACGCAAGAACTGCGTTTTTCAGAAAAAAGGCTAATGCAATCGCTATAATAGGTGGTAAAATTGTTAATATGCCATAATCCATACCAATCCCCCCTATTTCATTTTAGAATCTCTTTCTTTTGTTAGAACATAATTTTTACGTTCAATGTCAGGGAATGCATCGCCATATCTTACATAATGTTTTGCAGGATCAACAGTTGTTCCAATCTCCCAAGATACCCAACGTCCTCTGCTCATAGCCTCTGTAACAAGACGACGTTCTTTTTGACTGAAAATCATTTTTTCTCTCAAACCTTCTACATCCCATTTTTTATAAACTAATTCTTTTAATTCCTGCTCTATATTAGAATATTGAGGGTCACCTGCAACATTATTTAATTCATTAGGATCCTTTTCTAAATTATATAATTGTGCTGGATATGCTTCACAGAAAACATATTTGAAATTTCCTTTTCTAACCATAAATCTTGGTGCAACAGTAGCATTGTCAGAATGGTCACAATATATAATATCTTCCCATTCTCCTGTGCCGTTAATTAAGCCTGTCAGACTTGCACCATCTAACGCAGATTGAAATTCTTTAACATCTCCACCTGCAAAATCTACAAGTGTTGGTAATAAATCAACTAAAGAAACATTTTCTTTTATTCTTTTTGAAGAAAATCTTTTTGGTGCAGAAATCAATAAAGGTACTTTAACTGCATCCTCAAAAAGTGTCTTTTTATACCATATTCCACGTTCTCCCAACATTTCACCATGATCAGAGGTAAAAACAACGATTGTATTTTCATCAAGCCCAGTTTTTTTCAATATGTTAAGCAATTCACCTATTTTTTCATCAATGTCTGTTATCATAGCATAATAAGCATGTCTAGCATTTCGAACTGCTTCTTCAGGTACATCATATCTATCCATACCATTTTTACGATACAACAGCTGACTTTGTGGGTCTTGTTCTTCATAAGGTATTGGAGATACAGTAGGCATAGGAATTTTATCATGTTCATACATATTCCAATATTTTTCTGACGATAAAAATGGGTCATGAGGCTGTGTAAATGAAACAACAAAAAGGAATGGCTGTTCTACACCTTCTTTTGCAAAATCGTAAAGTTTTGCTCTTGCATTTGCAAAAACTTCTTCATCATATTCCATTTGCATACTCCATTGACATTTTCCAGAATCTAACATCGTTCCAATATCAGACATTCCTGCACCTGTTTCAAAAGAATATTTTTTAGCTTCTGGATCCCAATTTGGTGTCCATGATAAATCTGCTGGATAAATTTCAGTAGTCAATCTATCTTCAAATCCATGATATTGGTCAGGACCTAAAAAATGCATTTTTCCAGAAATACAAGTATAATAGCCTTCTGCTCTTAAATGATGTGCAAAAGTTGGGATAGATGCTGGCAATTCTGCACCATTATCAAAAGAACCAATATGAGAAGTTAAACGTCCTGTCATCATAGATGCTCTGGAAGGTGCACAAAGTGGGTAATTACAATAATTGTTTTCAAATACAATTCCTTCTTCTGCCATTTTTGATAAATTAGGTGCAATAACTGTTTTATTTCCATAACAGGGTAGTGCAGATGCTGAAAGCTGATCAGCCATAATAAAAAGAATATTTGGTTTTTTGTTGTTATTGTTCATAATTCGTTCCTCCTTATATAAAATGTATTTTGATATGTGGGTGGTTCTAAAGCTGCGTATATCATATGAGCTGCAGAAATAAAATCAAAAACTGGTTTTCCTGTAGCAGTTGCTATTGCATTACTGAATGGTGGAATATCACTACATTCCAAAAGAAACACACCAATATCTGGATTTTCTTTTAGCATATTTTTTGCAACATTAACAACTTGTTTTTCAAATAGAGCAACATCCATTTCCGATTTTTTTTGATAACGAATCACATCTAAAAATTCAGAACAAGTATCAATTCCTCCAATTACAAATGGTATATTATCATCAATACCAGAAGATGCTAAAAAGTTATTTTCATATAAACGCTCTCCGGCTGCTGTTAGAATTCCTACTTTTTGTTTTTTTCCAATCATTTTAGAAATCATTGGTACAAGTAACAAAGGTGATGTAAATATTGGAATGTTTAAATCCTCTGAGGCTCTTTCTTGCCATGTAACAAATAATCCACAACCACAAATAATTGCTTTTACTCCTTTATCCTCTAACTTTTTTGCTGCTTGAATAAATATCTGATATTTTTCCTCATTTAATTCAAACCACCATCTAGTTGGTAAGTCAACTATCTGAAAACAAACAGGAAATTGATAAGATTTTGCATTTGCAACATTACCAGGAATTAATGGATACTTTGCATTCAGTACTAATACACCTATGGGAACTCCTGCAAAAGCAGTTCCACCTTTTACGATTGACATAGCTTTCTCTCCTTTCATATAAATTTGACATCATTTTTGCAATAATTTAGCAATCATTACATATACAAAAATAAATCTATTGTTATTTTGTGTAAATAACTGCTTTATTTTATTCTATTTTATAGGCAACTTTTTTAAGTGTCAAATAACAAAGTGTAATATTGATTATAATATATTGTAATGATATAATATTGACATTTTTGTTACGTTATTTTATTAGAGAGGTTATAATATAAATAAATATTTTTTATGATATTCGATAACGATAAGGAGGAGAATCATGAGCATTATAAAATATCGTGCTTTTATCAAAGTTGTAGAACAAAACAGCATTACAAAAGCTGCAAAGGAATTATGTTATTCTCAGCCAGCTATTAGTCGTATGATTGATTCTCTAGAAGATGATATTGGATTTGCATTGTTAAATCGAAATAAAGATTCTATTACACT
>CAMXTM010000331.1 GCA_947246775.1 uncultured Clostridium sp.
AAAATTGCGGTAGAACAGTGTAAGCAAGCAGGTATTACGCCTGTTATGATTACAGGCGACCATAAAGTGACAGCATCAGCGATTGCAAAACAAATCGGTATCTTGACAGAGGGTAAAAAAGCAGTAGATGGTGCTGAAATTGATAAAATTACAGATGAAGAATTAGAAAAGTTTGTAGAAAAAGTTTCTGTTTATGCTAGAGTTTCTCCAGAGCATAAAATTAGAATTGTAAGAGCATGGCAAAAAAAGGGCAATATTGTAGCAATGACAGGAGATGGCGTCAATGATGCTCCAGCACTCAAACAGGCAGATATTGGTGTAGCAATGGGTATTACAGGCTCTGAAGTGGCAAAAGATGCTTCATCTATGGTATTAACAGATGATAATTTTGCTACAATCGTAAAGGCAATCGAAAATGGCAGAAATTTGTATCAAAATATTCAAAATGCCATACAATTTTTGCTTTCAGGAAATGCCGCAGCAATATTGGCTGTGTTGTATGCGTCTTTTATGGGGCTGAGCTTGCCTTTTGCGCCTGTGCATATTCTTTTTATCAATTTGCTTACAGATAGCTTGCCTGCGATTGCATTGGGCATAGAACCGCATAGTAAAAGAGTAATGAAAGAAAAGCCTCGTGATGTCAATACGCCAATTATGACAAAATCATTTTTAGTTGATATGATAGTACAAGGAATCATTATAACAATATTTACAATGATAGCATATTATATTGGTATGAGACAAGGTGGCGCAACACTCGCTAGTACAATGGCATTTGCCACACTTTGCTTGTGTCGTTTGTTTCATGGTTTTAGCTGTAAATCAAAGCAAGCGGTGCTTTTGACAAAAAGGCTGTTCGATAACTTGTTTTTGTGGGGCGCATTTGCTGTAGGTTTTGTACTTTTAAATGTGGTGCTATTGCTGCCCGCATTGAGAACATTTTTTGTAGTAGCGCCTATCAATATGACAAAACTATTGACGATATATGGTTTGGCTTTTTGTTCTATGGCTGTGATACAATTATTTAAATTAACATACTACAATAAAAAACAACCCTCTTTTTAATAGAGGGCTGTTTTTTTATTCTTCATCTTCGTTGTTTTCATCGTACATTGTTTGAAAACGACTGCCTAATAAATTGGCATTTGCACTTGTAACACCAGAAACAGTATAATCTGTATTTGTGTTTGCTAAAGCAGCAATGTCAGTTGTGGAATTAGTAGCATTGTTTAAAATATAGTTATAGTTTTGTAAAAGATTATTGTAATCAAATAAACTATCTTTTTTATCATTATTGTTGTAGTCTGAATCGCTGATTGATTTTAATAGAGAAGCACTCATATCATTTTTTAAAGATTCCACAAATAATAAATAATCATCTTCTGTTAATTCTTTAAAATTTAAGATGGCTTGTTCTATTTGACTTTGTAATGATGCACTGTCTGATGTATTGATGCCATTTAAAATGCTAGACATACTGTTTTGAGAAGGCACATAATTGCCTGCTGTCAATGTTTCACCAGCATAATTCATTACTTTTTTAACATAATTTTGTGTTTCTTTAAATGGTGGAATACCACCATATTTTTCAACATTTCCACTACCTGCATTGTATGCAGCTAAAGCTAATTTTACATTACCATTATAGCGGTCTAACATTTGTTTAATGTATTTTGCACCGCCCATAATGTTTTGTTCTGCATCAAAAGAATTTGTAACACCAAGTGACTTTGCAGTAGCAGGCATAAGCTGCATAACGCCTTGTGCGCCTGCCCCAGAAACTGCATTAGGGTTAAAATCAGACTCTGCTTTTCCTATTGCTTTGAGTAAGCTGACAGGTACATTGTATTTTTCAGCAGCTTTTTGAAAGATAGCATCTAAAGAGGTAGAAGCTGTACTTTGTAGTGCATCTGAAAAAGAAGCAGAACGACTGCTTGATGCAGTTGTAATATTGTCATTGCTATGTAATGTGTATAGGTCAATAGGATTAAATTCTAACATATTTTCCCTCCAAATAGTTTAATAGAATTAATACCATTTTACTATTTTTGAAAGTATTTTACAATACTAAAATGTGATTTTTAGAATCTATTTGAAAAGAAATGAAATTGTAAAGCAGTTGAAAATGGGGAAAAGAACAATTATAATGACAGAGAAAATAAAAATATATTTTGTGTTGAGGGAGATAGTATGTGGAAAAAGGCTTATGAACAGTTTCGTATTTTTGGAGAATGGGTATTTTTTGGTAGTATAGTAGGGATTATAGTGGGACTTGTAGGAATATTGTTTCATTTTGGTATTGAAATTGCTACAGAATATCGTATTGCTCACCCTTGGATATTGTGGTTGCTGCCTTTTGGCGGATTAGCTATTGTATATTTTTATCATTTAGAGGGTATGGATAAAGATAGAGGAACAAATTTTATATTAGTATCTGTTAGAACGAATGAGGCAATTACCTTAAAAATGGCACCACTAATTTTTATCAGTACCATTATTACACATTTTTTTGGTGGTTCTTCTGGTAGAGAGGGAGCAGCTTTACAATTAGGAGGAAGTATTGCAGGAAAACTTGGTAGAATGTTAGAATTAGATGAAAAAAACGAAAGAATTATGACAATGTGTGGTATGAGCGCAGCCTTTGCAGCGCTTTTTGGCACACCAATTGCTTCTGTTGTATTTGCTATGGAAGTAATATCAGTAGGCATTATGCATTATTCTGCTATTGTACCTTGTACTATTTCAGCTTTATTAGGAGCAGGTTTGTCTAGTTATTGTGGGATAGAACCAACAGCATTTTTATTAACAGGTGTACCAAAAGGGATATCATTTTCTATTTGTATTAGTGTAATGTTTTTTGGTATTATTGGTGCATTATTGAGCATACTTTTTTGTATCACTATGGAAAAAGTATCTTCAGTGTATAAAAAATATTTTCCTAATCCATATAAAAGGGTATT
>CAMXTM010000332.1 GCA_947246775.1 uncultured Clostridium sp.
CATTGGAATTTTAACTATCATATTGGGGTGTATTGATGCAATTTCAATACTCTCTTTTATAATCTCTTCTGTTGTAATTGCAGTAGGTTTTACTTCTCCAATGATAGGAACATCAATCATTTCTGTAATTTCATTGAGTGTTTCTTGTGTAATTAAGGAAAGATTTGTTGTAATTCCAGAGAGAATCCCCATTTTATCTGCTTTTTGGATTTCGTCCACATTTATTGTGTCAATAAAAAATTTCATATTATTTGCCTCCTTTACCATGTTGTGTATACTTTGTTGTCTAAACATAGTAAAATCGACTTAATATAGTAAAAATTTTTTATTACTAGGGCATTATTATTTTTACCTATCAGACAACATATTGTTGATTTCTTGCTTTGCTTCTATCAGACTAGAACATATTTTTGTGCAATATGGGATAATTTCTGCGTCTGCTTCTATCACATCTGGCACCATAATGGTACTACAACCTGCTGCATATCCTGCTTTGATACCATTTTTGCTGTCTTCGAATACAAAACACTCTTCTGGTTTACAATCTATTTTTTCTGCGGCATAAATAAAAATATCTGGGGCAGGTTTTCCAGCTTTGACTTCTGAGCCACTGACGATACTTAAAAAATATTCAGAAATGCCTGCTATTTTTAAATTAGATTGAATCTGTTCTGTGCTACTGCTACTTGCTACTGCCATGCGAATATTCTTTTTCTGAAAAAAGTCTAATATTTCCTGCACGCCTTTTTTTATTGGCACAGAAACAGATAATTTTTCTTTTACTCGCTCCATACATTCTTTTTGAATAGCAGCACCATCAGAAACATGATAATATTTTTCAATCACACGACGCATATGTTCTCCGTTTGTACCAGATACTGCCTTTGTAAAACTGTCGTCAAGTTTTATGTTTTTTTCTTGAGCAATTTCTCGCCATGTCTGTTGGTACATGCATTCTGTATCAAAAAGAAGTCCGTCCATATCAAAAATTGCACCTTTATATTTCATATTATTTCTCCTTTCCTATTTGCAAAAAAAGTAAAGACTATAATCAATGCATATCATACAATGATACAAAATAGATTTCAATATCATCAATAAATTTTTATAGAATTCTTTTTTATTATATTCCTATTTTTTATGGGAAAGGTTTTGCAATTTTGTTTAGAAACAAGTAAATGCGCCATCAATAATAAAATCAGAGCCTATTGTAAATGTGCTGGTATCTCCAGCTAAGTATACACATATAGCTTCTAATTCTTCCAATTTTCCCATTCTTCCTAAAGGTGCCATTTGATTCCCCTTTCTTATTTAAAAATCTATTTTGTAAAATAGTTTATCAAATTATAATTACATAATAACAGTAAAATATGATTGCGTCAATAAGAAATAAATAACAATTTTTACTATAAAAAATTATAAAAATAGTACAATAGACTTTTATAAGTGATTTATGTTAAAATTATATTTTGCAAAATAATTTTACAAAATAAAGGAAGATATGAAAAAAAGTATTACTCCAAATTTAATTAAACAGAATAACCGTAGTTTGATTTATCACTTTATTTATGAAAATAAAAGTGTTTCCCAGCAAGATATTTCTTATGAACTTCATTTAAGCCGTCCCACTGTGACATCAAACCTAACAGCTATGGAACAAGATGGGTTGATACAAAAAAATGGACAGATTGATACAGAGCTTGTAGGTAGAAAAGCTGCTGCTTACTCTATTGTTTCTAATTATCGTATTAGTATTGGGGTGGAAATCTTAAAAAAAGAAGTAAAAATGATTGCTGTCAATTTATATGGTGAAGAAATAAAGCACATAACATATGAAATTGTTTTTGAACGAAAGGAACATTATTTTAAAACAGTATGTGAACAAATATTGCATTTTAAGGATTCGCTTAAAATAAAAGAGGAGCAAATACTAGGTATTGGGTTTGCTATGCAAGGGCTTGTTACACCTGATAAACAAACCATATTATATGGAAAAATATTGTCTTGTACAGGGCTTTCTATTATAGAGTTTTCAAAATATCTCCCATATCCATGTTCTTTTATTCATGATGCAGAGAGTGCAGCCATTTCAGAATTATGGGTTTCGCCCGAACTCGAAGATGCTTTTTATTTGTCGCTGAGTAAACATCTTGGAGCTGCTATCATTTCAAAGGGTATGATATTAACAGGAAAACATGGTCATAATTCTACAGTAGAACATATTCCAATGCAGCCTGATGGGGTACAATGCTACTGTGGGAAATATGGTTGTATGGAAACACTGCTATCCTTGACATCACTTCTTGAAGAGCAAGAAAATATAGAAGAATTTTTTTCAAAGGTACGCTTAAAAGAGACTGATTATTGTAACCGTTGGCATCGCTTTCTCGCAGATTTGGCAAAAGCAATTAACTTGCTTCATTTAATTTATGATACAGATTTTATACTAGGAGGATATATTGCACAGTATTTATGTGAAGAAGATATTGCTTTACTTCATAAAAAAATACAACAGATGACACCATTTGAAGAAGAACAAGATTTTATATTGATAAGTAAAATGCCTAGACATAATATTTCTATTGGTGCTGCACTTCCTTATATCAAAGAATTTTTAAATAAAATTGATATTTCATTTTAAGAAAAAGAAAAAAAGAGAAAGAGGGAATGATTTTTGACAATAGGGGAATTTTCAAAAAGGACAGAAATGAGTGTCTATACATTGCGGTATTATGAAAAGAAAAAATTGATATTTGTGGCAAGGGATAAAGCAGGTAGAAGAAATTATACAGAAAAAGATATAGAATGGATAAAATTTATAAAAAGGCTAAAACAAACGGGTATGAAATTGCAAGAAATACAAAGATATGCAAAATTGCGCTATGAGGGAGAAAATACGATGCCAGAGAGATTAGAATTGCTCAAAAAGCATTATATTGCTGTAGTACAAG
>CAMXTM010000333.1 GCA_947246775.1 uncultured Clostridium sp.
ATCCTATCCATAAAAGATTGTATGGTGATAGTAACATTGGTGGGTCAACTATATCAAATAAAAAAATAGCAATGTTAAAACAAGGATATATCATAGAAAACAATAGTATAGCAATTTGGGTTGGTTTGTTGTTTTCTATATTTAACTGAAATTGTTTTATTGTTTGTGTCATAATAACATCACTCCTTTTTATGTCCTATCATTGTGCTTGTTCTGGCGGAGTCCAGTTGTCAGCTAGTTGTTTATAAGTTTGGTATTGTTCCATATCGCCTATTGCCTCAAAACATAGTGCTATTCCCAAAAGAGCCGTATCACCGCAGCAATGTATGTCCATACAAGGCATACAATCTAACGCATATTGATACCAGGAGATACTCTCTAAAAACTCTTTTTGATTGTAAAAATATTGTCCAAGCAAACAACAGATTTCACTGGTAATACCTTCTGCTTTTTGGCTAATAGAATGTTTTAAAAAGCTGTGTATATCATTTTCTGCAAGTGCTGCTTTCGATAATATAATTTGGCAAATTTGCCGTTTTTCTCCTATGGTGTTGTCCTCAAAAGCAGATACAAAAAAAGGTTTACTTTGTAAAAGTTGTTGTTGTGTGCCTGCTTTGAATAATTCTCTTGCATACATTTTAAAAAGCATATCAGAAAAAGGTTTTTTCTGTTGTGCTAGGTCAATCAATATTTTTAAATCTCTGTTTGTGTGTTCTCCCTCTGGCATATGCAATATTTCTATGTCACTGTCATAAATAATGGGTTCAAGCCTGATTCTTTCGTGTATGGGGTCAATCCAATCAAATTCCCTTAACCGCTTGAATAATTTAGGGCGTAGTTCTTTTTGGAAATTGTATACACTGTTTTCGTTGTTGTGATTGACATAGTACATTTGTACAATTTCGATTTCAGGCAATATATTTTGTTTGAGCAATAAAAATTTTTGTCTGTTTTGCTCATCAAGCACTTCATCAGCGTCTACACTGTAAATATATTGTTGTGTACATAGAGAAAAAGCAAAATTGCGTGCAGCTGAAAAATCATTTACCCATTGGAAGTCGTAGATTTTGTCTGTATATTGGCGAGCGATGTTTTTGGTATTATCTGTTGAGCCTGTGTCTACAATAATCAGTTCTTCCCAGAGTCCCTTTAAACTGTCCAGACAGCGTTTTAATACATTTTGTTCGTTTTTTACAATCATGCAAACACTTATTGTTGCCATGCGTTCACCTCCTTTCGTTAAAAAAATAAGATTATTTTGAAATTTCATCTACGATTTGTTTTACTAATTCCACAAATTTGCCTTTTACTCTTTCGGTTGTTTCCATAACTTCGATGTGAGAAAGAGGTTGTTCTACAACACCTGCTGCCATGTTTGTAACACAAGAGATGCCTAAAACTTGTATACCGCAATGATTTGCAATAATAACTTCTGGAACAGTAGACATACCGACTGCGTCAGCGCCTAAGATTGCAGCAGCTCTTACTTCTGCGGGAGTTTCAAAGCTAGGGCCAGAAAAGTACATATAAATACCCTCTTTTAGGTCTAAGCCGATTTTTTTACCCACTTTTTTAGCAATTTGAATAAGATTTTTGGAATAAGCCTCAGACATATCAGGGAAACGAATTCCGAAACTATCTAAATTTTTGCCTATAAGAGGATTTTTTCCTAACATATTGATGTGGTCAGTAATTAGCATTAAATCGCCACCAATAAAAGCTCTGTTTACACCACCAGCAGCATTTGTGACAATCAGTTTTTCTACACCAAGTAGTTTCATTACTCTAATAGGAAAAGTAACATCATTCATGTCATAACCTTCGTAGTAGTGAAATCTACCTTGCATACAAATCACTTTATCAGTAATAACAAATCTTCCAGCATGACCTTCTACTGTAGAGATGGGGAAATTTGGAATATCTTGATAGGGGAAATACATTGCATCAGCTAAACTATCGCCATAACTGCCTAAACCAGAGCCAAGTATGACGCCAACTTTAGGGCGATGAGGACAATTTTGTTGTAAATAATTAGCGGCTTGTTGTAATTTTGATTCCATAGATAAATACACTCCTTTAAAAAAAATGAATAGATATTTTTTACTACTTTTATGATAACAGTTTATAAAAAAATTTGCAATATTTGTATGATTGGGATATACTATAATTAGCAATAACAAAAAAAGAAATTATGATATTATTTCAAGAAAGAGAGTGATGCGATATGTCCAAAAAAGTATTGATGTTAGCAGGAGATTTTACAGAGGATTATGAAACAATGGTACCATTTCAAGCATTGCAGGCAATTGGTTATCAAGTAGATGTTGTTTGCCCAGATAAAAAAGCAGGGGATATTATCAGAACAGCGATTCATGATTTTGAGGGTGAGCAAACCTATTCCGAAAAGAGGGGACATAATTTTGCATTGACAGCAGATTTTGACAAAGTAAATACAGCAGACTATAATGGATTGTTTATTACTGGCGGACGTTCTCCAGAATATTTGAGATTAACACCAAGAGTAATCGAGATTGTAAAAGAATTTTTTGATGCAAATAAACCAGTTGCAGCAATTTGCCATGGCCCACAAATATTAACAGCAGCAGGCGTATTAAAAGGCAAAAAAGCAACAGCATATCCAGCAGTTGGCCCTGATATTACATTAGCAGGAGGCACATATGTTGCAGTAGACGCAGATAAAGCAGTAGTAGATGGCAATTTAGTAACTTCCCCAGCATGGCCTGGCGATTCTGCAATTGTAGCAGAGTTTGTAAAATTGATGGGAACAGAAATTAAATTATAATATTGTAAAATAAAAGGAGCGTACAAAATACGCTCCTTTTTATCATTATTTAAAAATAATTTATTTAAACTGTTTTT
>CAMXTM010000334.1 GCA_947246775.1 uncultured Clostridium sp.
CTAAATAAAAAGGTGGTAGGTGATTTGAATAATACTTTAAAAGATAAACGTATTAAAAAAAAATTAACGCAAGCTAAGCTTGCAAAAATGGCTAATATAAGTGAACGTCAATATAGACGAATTGAAACTGGAGAACAAACACCTAGTGTAGAAATTGCACTTTTATTAGCTCAAGCACTACATACAAAAGTAGAAAAGTTATTTTCTCTCCCATTAGCCCCAACTGATAGAGAGAAGCAAAAAATAACTTAATATTATTTTACAACAAATAAAAGCAATATGTCAATTTTAGGAGTGATTATTATAGTACTTGTGATTCCAGATAATGCAAAACTTTGTTGCAACTGTCAATATTTTTGTGAATATTTTGTTTATGATGAACGTCATCAGATATTTTCTATTTGTGATGCAGGGCGGTGTACAAAGGTAAAAACAAGATTGAAATGCAGAGTAGTATACCAAAAAGCGTGTGAATGGTTTGAACAAAAAAAATAAGTAATTTGAGAAAGAATAAAAAGTATTATTGTGGGGTGGAAAAGGAGGAAAACAAATGCAAGCAATGATAAAAATAAATTATGATAGTGAGAGACCTACCGTACTAGGTAGAGATTTACATAAATTTTTAGAAGTAGAAAGCAATTATACAACATGGTTTAAAAGAATGTGTGAGTATGGTTTTGTTGAGAATGTAGACTTTATTCCATTTTTGGAAGAAAGTACAGGCGGCAGACCAAGCCAAGACCATCAACTAACGATAGAGATGGCAAAAGAAATTTGTATGTTGCAAAGAAGTGAAAAAGGCAAAATTGCAAGACAATACTTTATACAGCTTGAAAAAGCATGGAATACGCCAGAAATGGTGATGTCAAGGGCGTTAAAGATGGCAGAAAAGCAAATGAAACAACTGCAAATGGATAATGCTAAATTGACTGTTGATAACCAAATAATGAAACCAAAAGCGGATTATTTTGATGAGTTGGTGGATAGAGGATTGAATACAGGGATTAGAGAAACGGCAAAAGAATTGGACATCAAAGAGAAAAAGTTTGTAAAGTTTCTGATAGAAAAAAAGTATTTGTATCGAGATAAAAAAGGAAATTTGCAGCCCTATTCTCGTTATGTTGGCGATTTGTTTACTCTGAAAGAATGTTTTAATGAAGGTACGGGCTGGAAAGGCTTGCAACTGCTTGTAACACCAAAAGGCAAGGAAACATTTAAGGAATTGTATTTAGCAGCACTATGAAAAAAGGCTGCCAAAACGATATGACAGCCAGAAGTTTAAGACTTGTGCGAATTTGGATTGTTGGTACGTCCTAGCAAGTAATCGACCGAACAGTCAAGATAATCAGCGATACGAGCAAGACTAAAGGAAGCCATACCTTTAGTGTCATTGATTTGTCGTATAGCATTTACACCTAATGAACAGTCAATAAGCATAGTTTCCATACTGATTTTTTTACTTTTACACAGTAATTTAATACGATTTTTAGTATCTTGTGCAATATACATAAAAAAACACCTCACTTTTTGTGTAAGTAAACAAACAACGAAAAATAGTTGATATTATATTGACTCCAACGAAAAATCGTTGTATAATATACTCAAGTTAAGAAATTAACTTAAATTATACCACAAAAGGAGGGACAAAACAAACTCATAACAAAACCAGAAAGGAGGTTAAGGCAATGAGTAAGAATAATAAAAATAATGTAGACAAGCCACTCAAAATACTTGTCTACATAGCCACAATTTTACGAATCATAGCTGCAGCAATTAGCATTATAAAAAATTTGACAGACTAAGATTCGAGGGGGAGGAAACTCCCCCATATAAAAAGAATAACTTTTTTCTTACTCATTGTCAATAAAAATAATGAATAAAAAAGGAGGAGAAAAATTGACAGGATTAAAGATTTTTAGCATTGCAGTTGATGTAGCAACAATCATTGTTGACACCATTATGATTATTTACATCACAAGAAGGTGGCAAAGATGAGTGTAGGTGATAACATCAAATTAAGAAGAATCAAAGAGGGAATTAAGCAACAAGATTTAGCAGAATGGGCAGGTATTACAGCTTCTATGTTAAGTCAAATAGAGAGGGGAAAAAAGCCCCTCTCCCCTCAAATAAGCTGGGCGATTGCAGAAGCACTACAATGTAGTGTGTATGATTTAGAAAGAGTAGAATGTAAAATCGAGTTGGCTGAAGTAAATGAGTGAGAAAAGGTGAAAAGGCAATGTGTGAAAAAAGAAATCAGCTTATATTGCAAGCGATACTAGACAAGCTAGGGTCTGGTACGGGGATATATACATCAGAGGATATATTGACAGCGGCGAATATTGAGGAACAAGATTTAAATGAAATGCTAAAGCAGTTACAAAATGATATTTCAAAGATGACAAGAAAGGGGAAAAAAAGATGAAAGTTTGGTACTATGGAGATAGAGATATTGAAATTGGACAAAAGGTTTTTGTAGGTCACTGTGGTTCAGGGCATACTTGTTTTGGAGAATATGGTGTACTAGAGAGAACAACAAAAAGACATTTAGTATTTCGAACAGATTCTGGTGCAGTGATTAAAACAGCGATTGATAACTTACATAAAGTAGTTGGAAAAGCAGGAGAACAAGGAAATTTTGTAAGTTTAGATACAGAACGTGAGTTTATCAAAAGCTACTTGATGATTTATTAAAAAATAGAAATACAGGTGTGATTGATGAAAAGAATATTTCAAATCCTATCAGCATTAGTAGTAGGTAGCAGTACGCTGATATGGGGAATCCAATATGCCTATTTGCAAAGAGGATATATGGCAATAGGTGGTGAATACCTATTTGCAGTATTAGCAGCCATATTAGCCTATTGGCTGATAGAAAAATT
>CAMXTM010000335.1 GCA_947246775.1 uncultured Clostridium sp.
ATAACCTGACATAACAATATTACAGCCATTGAAAAGGAATCCTATTGCATAAATTTTAGCTCCTTGTATTGCTAATTCTTCTGCTTGTTGATTATTGTTTACGAAAATATTTACTAAATCACTACTATGCAAATAAAGCAAACATAAAACGCTTATTCCTAACAAAAAATTGATTGTAATTGCTATATATAATGTTTTCATTACACGATTGTTTTTTCTTGCTCCATAATTACAGCTAATAATTGAACCAATACCATCAGAAATACCAAACATTATTGTTGTAGTGAAATTGCCAATATAGTTGATAATCGTAAATGCTGCTACGCCATTTTCTCCTGCATAATTCATAAAAGCTCGATTAAACAGAAATAACATCAATGCTGTTGCTAAATAATTTACTCCCTCTGAAGAACCATTACATACAATATTTTTCAGTGTTTTACTACAAAAGCAACCATCATATATATTCACTATAGTTTTTTTTAATACAAATGGTCGTATTACAATAAATAGCCCCAAAAAGTAGGAAAAACCAGTAGCTAAAGCTGCACCAATTACGCCCAAACACAAAATTTTTATAAATAGGTAATTCATTAAAACATTTCCAACAAGGCAACAAATTGTAGCAATCAAATATACATTAGGCTTCTCAATTAATCTTTGCATAAATCCACATAATATCATAAAAGATATAATAGGTGCAAATAAAGCAATCAGTAGAATATACTGGCTTGTATTATCAATTAAAATATGATTTGCTCCTAATAAATATGCAATATTTCTATGAAAGCACACACCAAAAAATAGAAGAAAACAAGAAATAACGATAACAGAAATCACTTCTGTTTTGAAAATATTTTTTGCTTTTGCAATATCTTTTTCTCCCAATGTTCTTCCTAAATAGCTTAATGTACCTGTGCATAATACAAAACAGCATCCAAAAATCAGCTGCATATAAGGGCTTGCAATATTAACACTTGCCATAGCATTACTGCTTTCATAATTTCCCAAAAAAATCCCATCTACCATACTTTGAATACCAACAAGTACCATTGATATCACTGAAGAAAGTACAAATGTCAAAAACAAATGGGATATTTTACCTGTTACTAATACATTTTCTTTCATAAATATACTCCTATTCTTGTAATGGAAGTTGCAATTCTGTTGTCCATTGTTCTGATGGATTAGGGGCGTTTACAATATAATATTCCCTATAAACTTCCTTATGTTTATATCCTTGTTCAGCAGCAAAATGACGAAGTTTATTCCATGACGATGTTGTATTCTTTGAACCTCTATGAACACCAACCGCAGCTAATGGAACACTTGAGAATTCCATAACCTCAAAATCTTTCCCAGAAACAATATTCTCACTCCATAGGCTGTCAGTCCATCATGGTTCATTTCCAACAGGCGTAACATCTAAATGCCCAATAAACATGAAATGTCGTCCTGGTTTATCCATATCAATTGTAGATATAATATTAGGCATAATTTTGTTTGCTTTTATTTCTTGGTAACACAATCCCTCCTTATCCAAAAAATCTTTAATTAAATTTATCGCACTGCGAGTATCTTCCGGAATACTTGGTGTTTCACATTGTGTAAGTTTTGAAAAAAAATCAATAATTTTTTCTCTGTCTTGTTCTACTTGATAGTTTATTTTTTTCATTGTCATTTCTAATTCTTTATTGTTAAATTTTGTTTTTTTCATAATTGCCTCCTTAATTTTGTTTATTATTTTGTACTTGCGTTTCATTCAAAACAAGTATAAACTATGGAGTAACCCAACAGTCAAGCGAAAGGATATATTAAATGGAAAGAAATAAAGAAAGATATTATACAACTGGAGAATTTGCAAAATATTTTAACATCAAAAAAGATACTTTGTTTTATTATGATAGTATAAAGTTGTTTTGTCCTGCAAAAATAGAGAACAATGGCTATCGTTATTATACTTCTGCACAAATTAGTACTTTTTGGACAATTTTATCACTACGTGAAATTAATGTTCCCATTAAAGTTTTACAGGAATATTTTAAAGAACCTTCACCAAAATATTTGAACGAAATTGCAACAGAACAAATTAAAAAAATAAATGAAGAAATGAAAAAAATGAGAAAAATCAAAATGCTTCTTGTTGGTATTTCTTCTGCTATAAAAGAAGCAGAAAATGCTATTTTAGAACAAGTAACAATTACTACAATTCCTAATCAAAGAATTATATATAGCAAGAAAAATAATATAGCAACAGACATATTAAATGAACAATGGGAAATGTTATATGATGATTTTGTACAAGAGAGAGAATTATCAGGTTCTACTTATGTTGGCTCTGTTATCACAAAAGAAAATTTACAAAAAGGACAGTTTGGATATATAGATAGGCTATTTACTATTAGTACAGATAAAAGTGGAATAATAAGAGAGGGTGGAACATATGCCTTATTTTATCATAAAGGAAACTATGATAGCATTTCTTTAATATATCCATATTTAATTTCAGAGATTAAACGTTTGGGATATTCTATTATAGGTGATGCCTATGAAGAATACTTGATTTACGAACTTGCAACAAACTGTGCTGATGATTTTATTACTAAAATTATTATTAAAGTAGTTCCAAATTAATATAGAATATAAAAAAAGCCATTATTATTTAAAATAAATGGCTCTTATTTTATTAAACTATCTTTCTATATTTTTATGATGTTCTATATTTTTCTTATATAAATCTGCTTTTTGTTCTAATTCTTTCAATTTTTCTATAATACTCTCTTTTTTAGTATGTTTTTCTTTCTTCCATTGTTCTACTATTTTTCTAGCTTCAGAATATATCTTTAAAAATGATTCTACATCTTTATATACTTTTTGTT
>CAMXTM010000336.1 GCA_947246775.1 uncultured Clostridium sp.
TTTTAATGGTATCTTGTATGGTAATATCTTCATTTACTACTGCATTAGATAAAGTTGCATTTTGTGCCTTAATTGTTACATTTTTATACGCTTTACCACTAGCATTAAATCCCTCACCATTCGTAGATAATACTAGTCTTTCTTTTGCAGAAGCAGCATTAGTAGTATTTGTTGTATCTTTTCTTTCTCTTGCTGTATAAGTAATTTTATTTGCATTTTGTTTTAAAAAGAGCTTTTCTGGTTTAATTTCTGTTTCAACACCATTTACATAAACAGTAAGCTCATTTATTTTTCCAGATGAACCTGTTATTTTTGTTTTACCATATAGTATACAAGTGTCTACTTCTGCATTGTTAGCAAAATTTATTGTCGTATTTTCCGCCTTTTCTGAAATTTGTAGTGCTTGTATGTCAGCATTACCGTACAGTTTGAGTGATATAGGTACATTCACTTCTACCACTTGTACTTCTGCATCAATAATTGCACTTTCTATAGTGCTATTTGAAATAAATATTTTGTTATAGCCATTTCCAACAATATGACTTTGTTTGTCAAGCAATAGTGTACCAACATTGCTTATTGTATCTGCATTTACTGTGACATTTTGTTTTTGTAGTTCTATACTGTTAATATGGCTACCTTGCAGGGTAATACTACTGCCTCCTGATACATAGAGTGTACCATTGATTGTAACATGGTCTAATGTAATTTGTTGGTCTGCCATAGATTCTGGTATCATGACATCTCCATTGATTATTTGATTTTGAAAAGCATTTTTTTCAAGTATCATAACATTACTTGTAGATACTGTTGGTTGACTTGTATTGGTTTGTGTAGTGCCTGTTGCTGCAAATGCTGTAGTGTATGTTGTAGCAAGCATCGCAGAAACACAAAGTGCTAATATTTGTTTATTTGCATTACGCATAATATTCCTCCTTTAGTAAAAGGGTAATTTTTTGAGTATATTACTATTATTATATGTTTGAAAAACAGTTCATTCAATAGCAATAGCATATTTGAAAGAAAAATGTAATACTTCATAATAAAAACAAGTTTATAAAAAACGCATGATTCTATTGCCATATACGAATAATCATGCGTTTTTATTATTTATGCATTTATAAAATAATCAATATCTTATTTTTCTGTCTTTGTATTTAATGTTTTTTCAAATATAGGAAGTCTGCCTATAAATTCCTCATTATCGACAGTTTTTTTCATCCATTCTAATACATTTTCTGTCAAATCTACAGTAGCAACATTGCTTGTTACTTTTCTCAACATAAATATGCAATCCATTTCTTGTTTTGTCAAAAGTTTTTCTTCTCGTCTTGTACCAGAACGGTTAATGTCAACTGCTGGGAAAATACGCCTTTCTGCCAATCTTCTGTCCAATACAAGCTCCATATTACCTGTACCTTTAAATTCTTCAAATATGACATCGTCCATTTTACTGCCTGTATCTACTAAAGCAGTTGCTAATATTGTCAAACTTCCGCCGCCCTCTATATTTCTTGCTGCACCAAAGAATTTTTTAGGCATATAGAGTGCTGAAGGGTCAAGACCACCAGAAAGTGTCCTACCACTAGGTGGAATAATCAAATTATATGCCCTTGCCAATCTTGTAATACTATCTAATAGTATAATCAAATCTTTTCCCTGTTCTACCATTCTTTTAGCTCTTTCTAATACCATTTCTGCTACTCTCTTATGGTGTTCGGGTTCTTCATCAAATGTAGAATATACAATTTCTACATTTTCTCCTATAATAGACCGTTGTATATCAGTTACTTCCTCTGGTCTTTCATCAATTAACAAAAAGATTAAATGCACTTCTTTGTGATTTTTGGTAATGGCATTTGCTAATTGTGTTAGTAATATTGTTTTTCCTACTTTTGGCGGCGCAACAATCATACCTCTTTGCCCTTTTCCGATTGGTGCAATTAAGTCAATCAATCTTCCAGAAAGCGCATTTCTTCCTGTTTCTAATTTTAATTTTTCTTCTGGATAAATTGGTGTCAAATCTTCAAAAGATGGTCTATTGATTGCTTTATAAGGAGTATCTCCATTTACTGTTTTGACATATAGCAAAGCATCATATTTTTCATTCTCTTTTGCTACACGAATATTTCCTTTGACACAATCGCCTGTTTTTAAATTAAAACGCTTAATTTGTGACTGTGAAATATAAATATCACTACTACCTCTCAAAAAGTTTTCTGCTCTCAAAAAACCATAGCCATCTGATATAATTTCTAGTATACCCTCTCTTGTAGGTGCAGTTTCAAGTGACTGCAACATTTTTTCTCTTTGTTCTTGTGACAGTGGCTTGCGCTCAAAACCATTTTCTCTTTGTTCTGCTAGTTTATTTTCTTTTTGTTCCAATGTATTATCTTTTGACTTTTCTAGTTCAAAATGATAGGTACTATCACCATCATTTTGAACTGTTGTATTTTGTTGTTCTATATCCTGTTCCTGTTTTCTCTCTGATTGTATTTTTTCAATCAACTCACTTTTACGTAATTTGGTGACAGACTTCAATCCAATCTCTTTTCCTATTTGTTGCAATTCTATTAAGGTTTTTTTTGTGAAATCCTCTTGCCCCATATCATTTCTCCATTCTATATTATATTATAAGCAGACTATTGACACAATATAGTGACATAATCTCTTTTTTAAAATTGAATCATAGCTGCATATTTTTTCATTTGTATCCAATATATTATTTTGGTATTTTTAATTTATCTCCCGTTTTTACATAATCACTCTCTTTTTTTCCATTTGCCTCCAATATTCTAGTATATTGCGTTCCATCACCATAGAATTTTTGTGCCAATCCCCACCATGTACCATCACCATCTGTAAAAGTATAC
>CAMXTM010000337.1 GCA_947246775.1 uncultured Clostridium sp.
ATGTTTAGATGCAGGACTTGCAGCCGTTAAAGCATGGGGATATTTGGGCGATGTAGGTTATGCAGTCAATAGCCTTGCTCAAGAAAATGGCTATTCTGTTGTAGAAGAAATAGGGGGACATGGTGTAGGATTAGGTTTCCATGAAGAACCTTATGTGTGCCATATAGGCAGAAAGAATACAGGTATGTTGTTAGTACCTGGAATGGTATTTACGATAGAGCCTATGTATATCAAGATGAAGACAATGGTTGGACAATTTATACAGAAGATGGTAGCTTGTCAGCGCAATGGGAATATACAGTAGCGATTACAGAAAGTGGAGTAGAAGTATTAACAAAATAAATAGATTAAAAAAAGACCTTGAAAACGAATGTTTTTAAGGTCTTTTTTTCAAAATAGGGATAAGGAAAAAGTTCAAAAGTTCTACTATTTTGAAAAAAGATTAACAAACAGATAATAAAACGAATTTTTTATGGAAAAAAGAGGAAATTGTAAAATAAAGAAGTAAGCAATCGTATTTTAAAAAAATAGTAACTACATAATGACTAAAAAAAGGAAATGATTTTTTTGATAATACTACAATATAAACAAATAAAAAATGTAAAAAAATGTAAAACAGTTGTATCATGCGGTCATATTTTTTTGGAACAAAATGTAAAAAATAATATGTACTAATATAGTATGCTTTTATGGTAAAAAAAATTATAAAAATAAAATAAATTTTTAACAATATTGGTTGCAATCAATAAATAAAAATGGTATAATGAACGAAAATGATAAATAAATTAAATTTTCACATTTTATCATTGGTCATTTTTACGTGCTTATATTGAAAAATATAAGTATTTTATATTGCATTTTACTAAAAATGACAAAATTTGAAATACAAAAGAAAAAAATGAGAATAATAAAAAAACTACTTTACAAAAAAATTAGTTTTTATGGAGGTTATTTCATGTATACAATGGGGGTTGATGTTGGTTCTGCATCTTCTAAGGTAGTAATATTGGAAGATGGCGAGCGCATTGTTGCCGCAGAAGTTGTTCAAGTTGGAACAGGTTCTTCTGGACCACAAAGAGCGCTGGAGCAAGCCTATGAAAAAAGTGGTTTGACAAGAGCTGACATAACAAAATTAGTAGCAACAGGCTATGGTCGTTTTGCATTTGAAGATGCTGATAAACAAATTAGTGAAATTAGCTGTCATGCAAAGGGCATATTCCATTTGGTACCTACTGCACGCACAATTATTGATATTGGCGGACAAGATGCGAAAGCAATCCGCTTGGACAATAGGGGCGGCGTAAAGCAGTTTTTTATGAATGATAAATGTGCAGCAGGCACAGGTAGATTTCTCGACGTTATGGCGAGAGTTCTGGAAACAACAATAGACGATATGGCTGAATGCGATGCGAGAGCAGAGGAGGCAGCCTCTATCAGCAGCACTTGTACTGTATTTGCTGAGTCTGAGGTAATATCTCAGTTGTCAAAAGGCGTAGATAAGAATAGCATTATAAAAGGTGTTCATCAATCCGTTGCAAGTAAGGCTTGTGGTCTTGCCTATAGGGGCGGATTGGAAGATGCGGTTGTTATGACTGGCGGTGTTGCGAAGAACGCAGGTGTAGTACGAGCGGTTGCAAGAGAATTAAAAAAAGAAGTTATTGTGGCACCAAATCCACAAACAACAGGTGCTCTCGGTGCGGCATTGTTCGCATATGAAGAAGCAAAAAAGCAAAAAAATTAAAGAAAGAGGGATTAGAATGAGTATAACAACAGAAGGCATGAAAGCAAAAGAATTGTTGGCATACTATCAGGCAAAAGCTGATCAGGATGCAAGAGATGCAAAAGCAAGAGGCGACTTAGTTTGTTGGTCCGCTTCTGTAGCTCCACCAGAGTTCTGTGTAACAATGGGAATTGCTATGGTTTATCCTGAGACACACGCAGCTGGTATCGGTGCAAAAAAAGGTGCATTGGATATGTTAGAGGTTGCAGATAGAAAAGGTTACTCTATTGACTGCTGTTCCTATGGTCGTGTAAATATGGGATATATGGAACTGTTGAAAGAGCAAGCTATGACAGGTAAAACACCTGAAGTACTCGCTAATTCTCCAGCAGCGAAAGTGCCACTGCCTGACTTGGTAATTACATGTAATAACATTTGTAATACACTTTTAAAATGGTATGAGAACCTTGCAGTAGAGTTAGACATTCCATGTATCGTAATCGACGTACCATTTAACCATACAATGCCTATTCCAGAATATGCGAAAGCATATATTGCAGACCAGTTTAGAAATGCGATTTCCCAATTGGAAGTAATTTGTGGTAGACCATTTGACTACAAAAAATTCCAAGAAGTAAAAGACCAAGTACAACGTTCTGTATATCAGTGGAATAGAATTGCTAAAATGTCTTCCTACAAACCATCACCATTGAACTGCTTTGACTTGTTCAACTATATGGCATTGATTGTTGCATGTAGAGCATTGGATTATGCTGAAATCACATTCAAGAAATTTGCTGATGAATTAGAAGCAAACTTGGAAGCTGGAATTTATGCATTCAAGGGAGCAGAGAAAACACGTGTAACATGGGAAGGAATTGCAGTATGGCCATACTTAGGACATACATTTAAGTCATTGAAATCACTTGGAAGTATCATGACAGGTTCTGCATATCCAGGACTTTGGGATTTGCATTATGACGCACATGATGATTCACTTCATTCCATGGCAGAAGCATATACAAGAATTTATATCAATACATGTCTTGAAAATAAAGTTAATGTTCTGCTTAATATTGTAAATGGCGGAAAATGCGACGGTATTGTATACCACTTAAATAGAAGCTGTAAATTAATGAGTTTCTTAAAC
>CAMXTM010000338.1 GCA_947246775.1 uncultured Clostridium sp.
GTAATATGACCATATATTTGTTAAAATAAAAAAGTTATATATTTTGATACTGTAATGGAATGAAAAAAGGGGGCTTTATTGTGTTTGCTACATTCCGCAAGGAATTAAAACAAGAATTTAAAGGGTATAATGGTGCAGCGCTTGCCAAAGATGCGATGGCTGGTTTAACAGTAGCAGCGGTGGCATTACCATTGGCGCTTGCTTTTGGTGTAAGCAGTGGTGCTGACGCTGGTTCAGGACTAGTTACCGCCATTATTGCTGGTATTGTAATGAGTTTACTCTCTGGTGGTTACTATCAAATATCAGGACCTACAGGTGCTATGGCAGCAATTTTGATGTCGATTATTGCTTCTTATGGCTTAGATGGTGTTTTTATTGCCACCATGCTAGCAGGTGCATTTTTGTTATTGGCGGGTATCTTTCATTTGGGAAAAATGACTGCATTTATTCCAGCGCCTGTTATTACTGGTTTTACATCAGGTATCGCAGTCATTATTGCACTAGGACAGGTAGACAATTTTTTTGGTGTCACCTCAAAAGGCAGTACTACATTAGAAAAATTATTTAGTTATGGCAGTTTAGGCTTTTCTCCTAACATGACAGCAGTGGCAATTGGCGTATTTGTCATGATATTTATGTTTGTTTTTCCTAAAAAATGGAACGCTGTTGTGCCTGCTTCCTTAGTTAGTATTATATTGGCAACTGCTGTTTCGATAGGTATGGATTTAGATGTTGCCGTAGTAGGAGAAATTCCAAAGACTTTATTGCCAGAAAAAAGATTACTTTTTTCAGCAATTCACTTAGAACAAGTAACAGGACTGATTGCGCCTGCCTTTAGTATTGCCATATTGGGCATGATAGAAAGTTTACTTTGTGGCGCAAGCGCTGGCAGAATGACAGGAAAAGCGCTTAACAGTGACCAAGAGTTGATAGCACAAGGTATTGGTAATATTATACTTCCGTTTTTTGGCGGGATTCCTGCAACAGCAGCAATTGCTCGTACAAGCGTAGCAATCAAATCAGGCGCAAAGACAAGATTAACAGGTGTTTTTCATGCCATAGGGCTTTTGATTTCGATGTTTTTGTTGGGCGGCGTCATGTCAAAAATTCCATTGGCGGCACTTGCTGGTGTCTTAATGGTAACGGCTTTTCGTATGAATGAATGGATTGCTATTCACTACATATTAAGTCATAAATTTAAAGGTGCGATGTTAGAATATGTTGCTACTATGCTTGCGACGATTTTATTTGACCTCACAACAGCCATTGTAATTGGTGTGTTAATTGGTTTGATATTTCTTGTTGTACGTCTATCTCATATTGAAATCAATTACGAAGATGTCGACATGGCAAGAATGAAAGTAGATGACCCTGTGCTTTGCGAAAGATATAACAATGCAAGAGTTGCTTATATTACAGGACCAATGATATTTGCAAATACACAGACTGTAGCAGATATTCCAAACCATATGCAAAATTGTGATACGATTTTGTTTTCTATGAGAGGTGTCTCCAATATTGATATTTCTTGTGCGCAAATTATGATAGAATTGTTAGAAGAATTTCAAAAAAAGGGCATTGATGTAGCAGTTTGTGGTTTACCTGCTCGTGCGATGGAAATGATGCATCGAAGTGGTTTGTATGATATGCTAGGCGAAGAAAACTTTTATTGGAGCGTAGAAAGGGCATTGCTGACCAATAGACCACTGCCTCCTATCCGAAAAACAGAGTCATAAAAGGAGTCTTATTTTATGAAAAATTTATTGTTTTTACTGTGCTTTGTTTGTGCATTAGCAGGCTGTAAAAGTGATAATCGTACCATTTCTTCTGGTACTTATAAAATGGAAATGGAACAGGCGCAAAAAGAGCAAGTTGTACTGATTCCAAGTCTATCTATTGATGCAGAAAAAAAAGAATTTGCCTTTGTTTATGATGTGCTATCTTCTTATTTTCCTGTTGGAACATATAAAATTGAAAACAATGTTTTGACTGCTACAACAAATGATGAGTTATACCACTATGTGTTTGAGATTGTTGACGAGAATACGCTGTCTTTTTTGGCAGAAGATTCTTCCGAAATGACTGTTTTTGACGAATATTCCAGTATTATTCCGCAAGATGGCGCATTATTTCAAAAAGAATAAAAATGAAAAAAAGCCGCTTTTTGTTGTAAAAAGTGGCTTTTTTATTTCACCTTTTTTTTTAAGTAAATTAAGCCTTTTCTAGCCAAATTTGTAGTAACTCTTTTAAATCCTCTCCAAACGCTTTCCTTGTTTGCTCCTCTCCCCTTTCCAATTCTTCCAGTACCTCAAACTCAAAACAATCCTTGCCATATTGTGTCCACTGTTGTTTTAGTTTTGGTTCAGGACAATCATTTATTTTTTTAGAAAACGCAAACAGATTTTCAGAAGCAGCTAAATTATAGCTTTCTTTGATAAAACGTTCCTTTGTGACTGTATTTTTTATGGCATAAATCCCACCAATTGTCTTTTTTTGCTGGTATGCTTTTTTGATTTCCTTTTTTTGTAGTGTTTCCAATTGCTATCCCTCCCTTTATTATTTCGTAATGCTAGGTCAAAACACTCATAAACATCAAATGTACTTACTAATGAGGTAATTTTTTTTATGCTACGCATAAAAAATCGTGCGTACCTTTGACATTCGTGTTTTTTCTGCGTTATTTCATAACGCTAGGTCAAAACACTCATAAACGTCAAATGTACTTACTAATAACCCATTTGTTTGAGCAGTCCGCTCAGCACTCTCAAACGTTCTCCTATCAATTCATCATCTTGTGATAGTGCTTGCAGCAAAAGTTTTATATCTTCGTCTAACATTTCATTGTCTGTACAAAATTCAAC
>CAMXTM010000339.1 GCA_947246775.1 uncultured Clostridium sp.
TTCTGCTAAATCATTAACATAAGTATCCTGTTTCATGAGTAAAAGCAGTATATTTAAACGAGTGGGATCTCCAAGTGCTTTAAAAAATTCTGTTAAACTATTTAAATCACTTTCTTTAAAACTACTTATATACAAAAGAACTCTCCTTTTTATAAACTTTTTACAAACAGACAACGAATTGCATTTAATACAGCAATAATCATAACACCTACATCGGCAAAAATTGCTAAATACATATTAGCAATTCCAACTGCTCCCAAAGCCAAACAAGCAAATTTCACAGCTAATGCTAAAACAATATTTTGATAAACAATACGTAAACATTTTCTGGAAATTTTAATCGCTTTTCCAATTTTAACTGGGTCATCATCCATCAAAACAATATCTGCTGCTTCAATCGCTGCATCTGACCCCATAGCACCCATAGCGATGCCAATATCAGCCCTTGATAATACTGGTGCATCATTAATGCCATCTCCAACAAATGCTAATTTTTCTTTGTCAAGTTTCATTTCAAGAAGTTGTTCCACTTTATCCACTTTATCAGCTGGCAATAACTCACTATAAACTTCATCAATACCAAGTGATGTGGCTACTTGGTTTGCTACTTTTTTTGCATCACCAGTGAGCATAACCGTTTTTTCTACTCCTGCTCTTTTCAATGTTGCAATGGCATCTTTTGAATGTGGTTTTATAATATCTGAAATTAAAATATGTCCTGCATAAGCTCCATTCACAGCCATGTGTATAATGGTGCCAATATGACTACAATCATGATAATCAAGATTTAGATGTTTCATCAGTTTATCATTGCCAGCAGCAACCTCAATACCATCTACTTTTGCTATTACACCATTACCACTAATTTCCTGTATGTCTTTTACACGAGTTCTATCAATTTCTTTTCCATAAGCTCTTTGTAAACTTTTACTAATAGGGTGGGAAGAAGCACTTTCTGCTAAAGCAGCATATTCAAGTAATTTTTCATTTTCTAATGTAGAATGATGAATACCATTTACCTCAAAAACACCTTTTGTTAATGTACCTGTTTTATCAAAAACAACATATTTTGTTTGAGAGAGTATTTCCAAATAATTAGAACCTTTTACTAAAACGCCCTCTTGACTTGCACCACCAATGCCTGCAAAAAAACTGAGAGGAATACTTATTACTAATGCACAAGGACAACTAATTACTAAAAATGTTAATGCACGATAAATCCATACACCCCAATCTGCGGAAATCCCCATAAAAAGCATACGAACAACTGGAGGAAGCACTGCCAATGCTAATGCACTATAAGAAACAGCAGGAGTATAAATTTTTGCGAATTTTGATATAAAATCTTCTGATTTTGATTTTCTGGAGCTGGCATTTTCTACTAAATCCAATATTTTAGAAACTGTGGATTCTCCAAATTCTTTTGTTGTTTTTATTTTTAAAACACCAGTCATACTAATACACCCGCTAATGACTTCATCTCCAACATTTGTTTCACGTGGTAAACTTTCTCCTGTTAAAGCACTTGTATTTAAACTGGAATTACCTTCTACAATAATTCCGTCAATAGGTACTTTTTCTCCTGGCTGAACTACAATAATGCTACCAACTTCTACTTCATCTGGGTCAATTTGTTCTAATTTTCCGTTCTTTTCAATATTTGCATAATCTGGACGAATATCCATTAAATTGCTAATATTGCGACGACTTTTGCCGACTGCATATCCTTGAAACCATTCACCAATTTGATAAAACAGCATAACAGCAATGGCTTCTAAATACTCCCCATTTTCATAAATAGCTAACACCATTGCACCAACTGTTGCTACTGCCATTAAAAAGTTTTCATCAAATACTTGACGGTTTTGAATCCCTTTTATAGCCTTTCTTAAAATATCATATCCAATAATAAAATAGTCAACTAAATAGCATAGAAAGCGAATCAAACGTCCTGCTGACGGAAACAAATATACATCAAATTTGTTAAACATTTCTGCTGAAACAAATTGAAGACATAAAAGGATTGTAGAAGAAAGCAATATACGAATCATCATATTTTTTTGTTTTTTAGTCATACCATCTTTACGACTTCCAACAAAAATAAGAAGTGATGCAGCCGTTATCATAACGATTCCAAGTAATATATTTATAATAAGTTCTTGCATAAAAAAAACTCCTTTCCATATATGTGTATAAAAATGGTACCCTAGATTGCCAAAACAGATTAGGGTACCATATTATCATAAAGCTAAATTAAATAAATATTTCGCAATCTGGTTCTACTTTTTTGCACGCTTTCAATACTTCTGACATTACAGTTTTTGGTTCATTGCCATCAGCAAATTCTACAATCATTTTTTGCGTCATAAAATTTACAGTAGCAGCAGAAACACCAGCAGTTTTACGAGCTGCGTCCTCCATCAAATTAGCACAATTTGCACAGTCTACTTCAATTTTATAGCTTTTTTTCATAATAATAATCTCCTTTCAAAATCACTTTTTAATTTTATAATTAAGCACTTGTTTAATTGTTATGATTGCAGTATAATATTGATAAATATAAAAGTCAATATTTTAGAAATACTCCCTGCTAAATGGGCGAAAAACATTTCTAAATGGGCGAAAATGGAGGGATTTTTATGTCAGAAAAAAATTTGCCACACAATCATAAAGAAGGAAAAGAAATATTAGAAATACAAAAACAATTAGATGCTATTGACAATTTTCATATTATTTCAGAAATATTTAAACAGCTTGGAGATACTACAAGAATTCGTATTTTTTGGCTATTATGTCATTGTGAGGAATGTGTTATCAATATTTCTGCTATGTTAAATATGTCTAGCCCTG
>CAMXTM010000340.1 GCA_947246775.1 uncultured Clostridium sp.
TGATAAGATTTAAATTCCATCAATAGCACTCCTTACATTTTTAAATATAGTTTCATGAGAAAGACGTTCTTCTGTTGTAATAGCCTGTTTGTCCGCTTCATCTAATTTCATTTCAATATTTTCAGTTAAAGCAGTATACTGTTCAATGCTCATAACTACCATAGTGCCATATCCATTCTTTGTTAGATAGATTGGCGTACCTTCTTTAACAATATTTTCAATTTCTGGAAACTTATTTCTAAGGTCAGATACTGGACGAATTTGAATCATATAAAACACTCCTTTTATTTTTATTTTATCTTTATTTTATCATAATGTTATCATAATGACAAGATAAAAAGATAAAAAAGGGACACCTAAAAAAGAAGGTGTCCTTAGAGTGGATAGGATTAGAGTTGGGTTTTAGAATATTCCTGTGCTATTTTACTTAATTCTCTTACACTTATTTGTTCATTAAGATTAGATTCTCTCCATTTTGTATAGTCGAAATGTTCTTTGCTTATTAGCATAATAAATCGTTCGGCATCCACATAACTTAAAGATGAAATTAAAGCATCCATTCCATCTTGCTTTACTAATGTATCTGTACGCATAATTATTCCTCCAATTCATTTACAAATGTAATAGGACTTAAAATCTGTATTTCTTTTATAGGTGTATTTAATAGCTTTTTATCAGTTGCCAGATAAAATTCACACCCTGCTAAAACAGCACATGCAATATGCAAAGCATCATAAGTTTTAATTCCTTTTTTAGATAAAGATTCTGCAAAGTATAATATTTCTTCAGACTCGTTAGAGATACATTCAGAAGTAATATTTCTCCAAGGTGATATTGCTTGTCTCTTTTCTTCATATGGATTTCTACTATTTTCATAATTTAAAATATAGGACCACACTAAACAGTATATTCCCTCTTTTATTTTTGCTTGGATATACAATTTAGCTTGTGTTTCTAAATGTATCTTCATTTATGTTTGATCATCAAATGGACGATTATAACAACAATTATCTAAATATATTTTAATCAATAAAATCACCTGCTTTTATTTCTAGTTAACTTAATTTTATTTTTCCTGATTTATAGTAGATTTACTATAAATCAATAAAATCTGCACCTTGTTAAATATGTTATTTGATTGCATAAATCATTCCCATTAAAATGTCTTAATACAAATGATAAGAAGAAAAGACAAAGCACTACTATGTCAAAAAGGAGGAAAAGTAGCTGTTGAATCGGATGGAAAGGTATAAGCACAACCAGATAACATGATTGAAAGAGACTGGCATAAAGCTAAGGACCTCCAGAAAATGGCTGTGGGGGATTCCGCAAAGCCATCAGGCATAAAATGTATTGCAATATACCGACCATTATCGAAACATTAATAAAGAAGAAAAATGGAAGTTTTCGAAAATATAAAGCTGCTTTTTATGGGAACAACAGCTATTTTCTAGCTAGTGTTAAAATAGTACCTAAACGATAGGCTGAACTGTGACTTGTTTTTTTATTTTTATGTAAAAAAGATTGACAATTTCTTTATATAAATGTAGTATATAAATGTATATAATGCCCAATATATAATAAGGTTCTGTTAAGTTAACATGAAAATAAAAATACAAAAAAGGCTTTTAAAAATACAGTTCTAAAAAAGAACGCACAAAGAAAAGCAGCACTTGAATAAAATTTTTTAGAATAAAAACCAGTGTTTTGCTTGCTCTTGAGAATATGTAATTCCTGCAACACAAGCAGGAGATTGCTTAGATAAAGAAGAATGGCTATGGATAAAATTATAATAAAACATAAAGTTTGAAATCATATCCAAAGCAGAATCAAAACAATGAAATCCCTTTTTCGTTTTGTACCATGCTTTAAAAGTTTTGTTGAAAGATTCTAATACATTATTACTACAATCATCAGTAAAAGAATTATAAATATAATGCTTTGCTTTAGGATAGGCAAATGCAACAGGCATATTATAAGCATCAAGACCATCTGTAATAATGGTAAAAGGGGTTGCATCTGTAATACTATGAGATTGCTTCAAGAGTGCAAGAGCAGTATTACTATCTCTTACACTAGATAAGTGAAAGGCAATCACAACTCTTATTTCAGAATCCAGCAATACCCAAACAGAATGTCGTTGTCCTTTTACTTTGATATAGGTTTCATCAATATGCCATTCGTCAGATTGTAAATTTGCCCTTTGTAAAAGGAAGTTAGAAACTGTCTTAAAAAAAGGAGCAAAATGACGAATCCAACGATAAATGGAAACATGAGAAACAGAAACAGACCTATGGTTTTGTAGAAATCTTTGTATCTGCCTGAGAGAACAAGAAGCCTCAAAGTAAAGAGCAAGAGCGTCAACAATAACACTTGGTGCAAAACGAAATCTTTTAAAAGAAGCCTTCACAAAAGCAGGAAAGTTCTTTTTATTAAAGTTTAAATGGATAGTAGGAACTTTAATAGAATGACCAGATTTCTTGGAATGACATTTAAAATGAATATAAGTATCGTATTTATGCCAAGCAAATGTACCTCTGCCACAAATAGGACATTTGGGATAATTTTTAGTAGAGGAGTTTGCTTTATTTCGTTCTAAAGTGAACTGATGATAGCAATTACGACAAATATATTTTTGATGTCCATACTTATCTTTTCCGTAACGCCAAAGGGAATGGGAAAAACAACGAGGACAAGAAATTGTATTGTTTTTAAAAGTAAGTTTTATATTTATGCATAGAAACAGCTCCTTTCTGGGAGAAAATGTTTTTTTACTAATTTTATTGTACTTTCAATAAGGAGCTGTTGTCTATATCATTTTAACGTAACAGAATC
>CAMXTM010000341.1 GCA_947246775.1 uncultured Clostridium sp.
AATGGATTTTCAAAATCTCCGTATAGTGTAAATGGTTTGCCTAATATTTCTTGTTTTTGTATTACTTTTAATTCCTTCATATTTTTCACTCCTATCTTTTTTCTACTGCTTGTACGCATAATCTTTGATTTGGAACATCTTCCACACAAGTAATCAATGTCAAACGGTTATCATTGGTGTATTCCAATTTTGACCAGTCTGTTTCTGATATTCTGCTGATAGACTGTACCACATATGTTCTTGTACCAAGTGTTGTAGTGTATGTCATTTCTTCTCCCTCTGAAAGTTTTTTGAGTTTTTCAAAATAACCGCTAGAACCTCTATTGTGTCCAACAAAGCCTACGTTACCATTCCATGTAGAAGTGGAAGAAATATGTCCTATTCCTTTTCTCATAGCTGCGTAGGTATCGCCGTCATATGCTGTTACAGTTAAATGAATAGACGGTATTTTTAAAGTACCAATACTGCCGTCTGATTTTCTTACTTGTTCTATTGTGGTAAGTGGATATTGCAGTTTTTGTTCTTCCTTGTTGGAGTAATAAACTGCATTGCTTGTATTACCATCTGGTAAATTTGTTGAAGTAGACGGATAAAAACTACCTGTTGTATTACTTTGATTATTTGCTGTATTTCCTAAATTTGTTATACTTCCAGACTGCTGTGTCCCTTGTGTTGCCCCTGTAATATATCCACTAGAACTTTGTGTGAATTTTCCTGATGGTGCATTTGCTGGTGCATAGGTTGTTGCATTTGACTTTTGTTCTGCTGGTGTAATGATTGTCGCACCATATTCTGAATCATGTCTTGTCTGTGGTGCCAAATCATAAATGTCTTGTAAATAATCTGGTACAGCTCCATCAAAATTGATGTGGCTTTCTCCAGTAATATAAAATTCTTCTTTGTTATCTGTTTTAAAGTGATAATCAAAATCACTTGTTACTGCAAAAGCATTGCCATTACAACAAGTACAAAAATTTGCTGTAATCAAAAACAACAACGGTATTTTTAATTTTCTATTCCTCATTTTGCATCCCTCCTATCTCCAGCAGAAAGCAATATTGTTCTCCATATTCGCTTACGCTGTTTGGTCTTACAATGTGTTCTTTTGTTTCATCATGCAATGTAATTGATATTGTTTTTCCATACAGTTTTTTTACAGTATGTTTATCAATTACAAAATAGAAAAACGGAGTTTGTATTAGCTCATACAAAGGATTTAAGTCTATCATAAAATCTCCTTTCCCTATTTTTTGGTATCCAATACAAATGTATTCTCCGTCTTGAGAATTACAGATTTTCACTCCTCTCTGTGACTTTTTATAAAACAGCAAAACCATACCACCTGATAACAAAACACCACAGAAAGCACCGAATATCATTTTGATATAAATAGGTTTTTGTTTGATTTCTTTGACTTCTGGTTTGATTTCTTGTTTTTCCTCCTGTTTTTGCTTTTGAATTTCTTTGTGTGCTTCTTTTTCTGCCTTTTCCATAATTGTCCTATTTTCTTTGATAGGTGTTCCAACGTAGGTGAGAGTATAGGTAATTGTGGTTGGCTCTGGTTTTGATACCGTTCCTCTGTAAATTGCTGTTGTAACATAACTGGATGGCACTTTATCACTTATGGTTTTGGAATAAGTTGCAGTTGCTTTGTATTCTGTTGGTACAAGGGTATCTCCTGCTAAACCAGTTCCCATGACTGCCCAGTGAATACCTGTTAATTGCAGCACATGACCATCTTTTTCTGCTGTTTGAGGAATATAAGAATCTTCTGCTGCCATCAGTTCTGTATATTCTTTTACAGTGGATATGGTTGTATTTTGCGTTTTATATTCTGCTGCTTTTGTTGCAATACTGCTATTGTCCAATGATAATGTTCCTGTAAAATTTTCTTTGTTGTAATCCATTGTTTTAGGCAGCCTGTTTAAAATCCCTTGTTCGTTGTTTGTTTCTGTTTCAATGGCAATGCTTTCCGATAATTCTTTTGTCTGCTTATTTTCGTTTACTTTTTTATCTGTTTTGACATAGGCAAACAAATAACCATCTTTTTCATAACCATTTTCAATAAAATCAGACGGGTCAAAATCTTCAGCAACTTCATAGACTTTTGTTAAAAAAATACTATTGTCTACCTGCTTTTGGTCTGTCGAAATCAAAAAGGAAATTTCTGTCTGCTCTGCAAATGTTGTTTTTATGGGACAATGTATTGTGAAAAGCAACAATAGCAAAAGCACTTTCTTTTTCATCATTGGTTCACTCCTTTCTACATTTTTTGTAAAATAAAAAAGACAGCAACGCTTTGTCACTGTCTTAATTTATTTGATTTTTAGCAAAAACCATGAAAACTATGAATGTCATGATTTGCTTCAGCTGTGTAATAAGCATCTATTGTTTCATAGCTGTTATAGAGTGCTGAAATATAATATGCTCTTATGTTTCTGATTTTGCTGGTTGTTTTCCCAAGACATTCTATGATATATTCTATATGTTGCTTATCTAATTTTAAAAACCTGTCTTTTACCATACTTTGAGGCATTTGTTCTCCATTTACCCCAATATGCGTTTTTTCGCTTATTACAACACTCAGCATAATATCAACAATATTGTTTATCATTCCTCTATGAAATATGTGATGTGGGTTTGTCATAAGAGATTCATAACTAATATTTGTTTTAATTTTTTCTCTATAAATTTGTTCTTGAATACTTTTCTCTGTAATTTTTGTATCGGTATCATTCGTTGTTGCAACTTGTTGAGGTTGTTCTTTGATATCTTGGTCAACTAAAAATGTTTGTTTTGGTTTTGTATTACCCATACCTTGTTGTAAT
>CAMXTM010000342.1 GCA_947246775.1 uncultured Clostridium sp.
GGTAGAGCAGCTGATTCGTAATCAGCAGGTCGCGTGTTCAAGTCACGTTTCCAGCTGAATCCCCTATCAATTTTGATGGGGATTTTTTTATAATAAAAGAAAAGGGTGATAAAATGAATTATAGTGAAGAAAGTTTAAGAGAAGAATTATTGTCATATATTTATGCGGGAGCATTTTCAGGTTTGACAAGTATGTTATCTGAAGAAAGTAGGATTAAAAATGCTTCTTATGAAGAATTAAAAAGTATTGCAAAAGAGTATGGAGTTTTTTAATTTATGAAATTATAGGTTTTAAGTGAATAGAAAAGGAAAATAAGGATTGAATAAGATAATAGAAGCTAATAAAAAATTAAATATAAAAGATATAGAAGAATTCGAAGAAAAATATAATATTGTATTACCAGTACAATATAAAAACTTTTTGTTAAAGTATAATGGTGGTTATCCAGAATTTTTTTGTTTTAAAATATCCAAAGAACAAGGAGAAAATATAGTAAATACATTTTATGGTATAGGTAATGAAGATGATAATTTGGAGCAATCTTGGGAATATTTAGAAGATATATTACCAGAGGGATTTATACCTATAGCAGATGACCCTAGTGGAAATCAAATTTGTTTAGGAATTTTAGGACAATATATAGGAAAAATATATTTTTTTATTCATGATGTATGTAATGATAAAAAAATGAATAATATGATTTTTTTAGCAAATGGCTTTGATAGCTTTTTTAATAATTTATATTAATATAAAATAGTTTTAATGTATCATCATTTTATGATTTGGTTACAGTTCCTTTGCAAATATATTATTTGTGATGTGTTATAAAAAATAGGAGGAAAAATATGTATAAATTAGCAGTATTAGATATTGATGGTACTTTAATTGATAATAAAGGCAATATTTCAAAAAAAACAATGCAAACAATAGCAGAGGTAGAACAATCGGGAGGTATTGTCACTATTTGTACAGGAAGAAATATAAGAAAGGCATTACCTGTAGCAAAAAAAGCAAATATAAAAGCGCCTATCGGTTGCATTGATGGTGCAGTATTAGTAGACCCACAAACCAATAATATTATAGAGGGACTGGAATTTTCTCAATATGAAATAGATTTAATCCTATCGGCTGCGGAGGGGAAAGAGGTATTTGTAGAAATCAATACAGGCTATATTTATCACAAATTTGCTGAAAAGGAAAAGGAATATCGCTATGACATATTTAATAAAAGAACCTTATTAGGTAGGGTAAAGAGTTATATAGGAGGTATTCGCTATATTAAAAATTGGCAACAACTCAGAAAAATAACATCGCCAGTTTACCAAATTGTGATTGCAGGAAAAACAGATGTGATAGCAGAAATAAAAAATACAATACAACGAGGAGATTGCAGTAGAATTGATATTAGAGAACATTTGTGGGACAAGTATCTTTTTATCAATAGAAAGGGAGGCAATAAAGCTTCTGGTGTTCAAAGACTTTGTGATTATTTTGGAATAGCAATGTCAGAAACAATTACAATGGGTGATGACAAAAATGATATTGATATGTTAGAAGAAGCAGGTTTAGGTATTGCTATGGGAAATGCTCATGAAAGTATTCAAAAAATAGCAGATTATGTAACAGCATCTAATGAAGAAGATGGTGTTGCATTGGCATTGGAAAAGTTTTTTTTGAAAAAATAAGGAGAAAATAGCATGGATTTATTTGAATATCATTATATGCAAAGAGGAGAACAAGATGCTCCTCTTGCTTCTCGTATGCGCCCTACTAAATTAGAAGATTTTGTAGGGCAAGAACATATTGTAGCTAAAAATAAATTACTATACAGAGCAATACAATGTGATAGGCTCAGCTCAATTATATTATATGGACCACCAGGAACAGGAAAAACAACACTAGCAAAAATTATAGCAAATACAACAAAAAGTGACTTTCGACAATTAAATGCTACTACTTCTGGTATAAAAGATATTAAAGAAATGATAGAAAGAGCAAAAACAAATTTAGGTATGTATCAAAATAAAACGATACTTTTTATTGATGAAATTCATAGATTTAATAAAACACAACAAGACGCTTTATTGCCTTATGTAGAAGATGGTACAATTATATTGATTGGTGCTACAACAGAAAATCCTTATTTTGAAGTAAATAAAGCACTTGTTTCTCGTTCGATATTATTTGAATTAAAACAACTTACTACTAAAAATATAAAACAAATATTACAAAATGCATTACAGAATATAGAAAAAGGACTTGGAACTTATCATGCAGAGGTTTCACAAGATGCGATTGATTTTTTAGCAGATGTATCAAATGGAGATGCTCGCACAGCATTAAATGCATTAGAATTAGCGGTACTTACTACAGAAAAAAATCAAAAAGGAACATTAAAAATTGATTTAGAAATAGCACAAGATTGTATTCAAAAAAGATCTCTAAACTATGATAAAAATGGTGACAATCATTATGACACAATTTCCGCTTTTATTAAAAGTATAAGAGGTTCTGACCCTCATGCAGCATTATATTATTTAGCAAAAATGCTTTATGCTGGAGAAGACCCTAAATTTATAGCAAGGCGCATTATAATAGCTGCATCGGAAGATATTGGCAATGCTGACCCTCATGCATTACAAGTTGCTGTTTCAGCAGCACAAGCTGTCCAATTTATTGGTATGCCTGAATGTCGTATTATATTAGCACAAGCAGTAACTTATTTATCTTGTGCACCCAAAAGTAATGCTTGTTATATGGGAATTGAAAAAGCTATGGAAGATGTTTGTAATATACAAGTAA
>CAMXTM010000343.1 GCA_947246775.1 uncultured Clostridium sp.
GTATGGATAGTGTGGGCGTTATTAAAATCACCTTAAAAGATTTAAGCGATAGTGATATTGAAAAAGTTTGGGACGATGTCAAAGATGACATTGATACAGTAGAAGCTAACTTGCCAGAAGATGCACAAAAACCAGTAATCGAAACAGACTTTACAAGTAGTTATGGTATTTTGTTAGGTTTGACATCAAAAGACTATACCTATCAAGATTTAAAAGATGTTGCAAATGATTTAAAAGATATTTTAAAAGACGATGATGGTGTAAAAGAGGTTGAAATCTTTGGAGAAATCGGTCAGCAAATAGAAATTAGTTTAGATATGGTAAAATTACAGCAGTATGGCATTACGCCAACCAATATCGCAACCTATTTAAAAGCAAGAAATATCAATATTCCGGGAGGAAATTTAGAGATTTCAGGTACAAAAATACCAGTGCAAATTTCTGGAGAATATGAAACAGTAGACGAAATTAAAAATACGATTGTAGGCGTTTCAACAGAAAATGGTACACCAGTTTATTTAAAAAATGTTGCTGAGGTAGTACAAAAAGAAGAAAAAGCAGAAAAATTTGCAGAAGTAAACAATCAAAAAGCACTGATTATTGGTGTAAAATATGCAGATGGTCAAAATATGCTTACTATACAAGAAAGACTTTATCAAGAAATAGAGGAATTTGAACAAACGCAGCTTTATGCTAATATGGAAATTGTAAAATTAACAGACCAAGCAGATTTTGTAAAATCTTCTATAGCCCTTTTTCAAGATAATTTAATTTCTGCGGTAATATTAGTTGCGGTTGTAGTGCTTGTCACAATGGGTATCAGAAGCGCTGTTGTGGTATCCTTGCCAATTCCTGTTGTCATTGCGATTGTATTTATTTATATGGTATTAACGGATATACCACTACATCAAGTTTCTATTGCCTCACTGATTATATCTTTGAGTTTGCTGGTAGCAAATGGTATTGTAGCAAATGACAATATCAATGTTTATTTAGACAAAGGACACAGCAAAAAAGAGGCGTGCATACAGGGTATTAAAGAAGTCAATATTGCTATCCTCACATCAACACTGACAACAGTAGCATCTTTTTTACCGCTTGCTATGATGCAAGGAAGTGCAGGAAAATTTGTAAAATCATTACCAATATTGGTTTCTGTTGCCTTAGCAGGTTCTTATCTTACTTCACTGACTTTAGTACCAGCAACAGGATATTGGTTGCTACAGCCAAAAAGCCAAAAAAAGCAATGGAAATTAAAAGAAAACTTAAAAAAATTGTTCCACATGGAAAAAATAGGACAAAGCATCTTGTCTATTTATGGAAAAATGCTTAAAGTGGCTTTAAAAGTACCAAAGTTATTGATATGTGCTTTTGTTGTCATCTTTGTACTAAGTGGTATGTTAGTACCCTCTATGGGGATACAGATATTCCCACCAGCAGAGCGTGACCAGTATGCGCTTAATGTTATGGTACAAGATGGTAGTTCTATAGAGCATACCAAACAAGTTATGGAAGAAATCGGAAACTATTTAGATGCAGATGAATCTATTGAAAATTATTCTGTTATGATAGGCGATGGCTACCCTAAATATTATACTACCTTTACGCCGAACCAATTAGATACAGGAAAAGCACAATTTTTAGTAAATGGAAAACTTTCTGACATCAACAGAATTGAAAAAGAATTAAACGAAAATATAGCAGGCGTTGTGGTAAATGCGAAAGAATTGGAGATTGGTATTCCAGTTACCTATCCTATTGAAATCAGGATTTCTGGTGCAGATATTGAAGTGCTGCGTCAAATTGGCGATGATGTAAAAAATAGAGTGTACCAAGTAGAGGGCGGCAAAAATGCAGAAGATGATTATGGTTATTCTTCTAATAAATTAAAGGTAAAAGTAAATGAAGAAAAATCCAATATTGTTGGCGTTTCTAATTATGATGTTGCATCAACGGTCAGAATGGCTGTCAATGGTGTAGAAGTGTCAGAATTAAAGCAAAAAGATATAGATGAAGACCCATACCCTATTAACATTAAAATACCAGATAATGACAAAACAAAAAGGGAAGTACTCAACGATATTTATGTAACATCACAGATTACAGGACAAAATGTACCTTTGCCACAAATTGCAGAGATTGTGACAGAATCCTCTATGAATAAAATTGTGAGACGAGATGAAAAAAGAACACTAACGGTAGGACTTTTTGTAGAAGAAGGATATAATACACAAACGGTTATGAAAAATTGCCAAGAAGCATTGCAGGATTATGAATTGCCAGAGGGCTATCATATTGTGTTTGGTGGAGAAAGTGAAGAAAATAAAGATACTTTTTCCTCTCTTGTTATACCAACCGTCATTGCGATTGTAGGTATTTATTTAATCCTTGTTTTAGAATTTGGTGATATTCGTCAGCCATTGATTATTATGGGAACAATACCACTTTCTTTTATCGGTATTTTATGGGGATTAAAATTATTAAACTATCCAATCGGATTTATGGCGCTTTTGGGAGCAATTAGTTTGATGGGTGTTGTAGTAAATAATGGTATTGTACTTTTAGACTATATTAACACACTGATAAAAGAATATGATAATGCGGTTGATGCCATTGTAGAGGCTTGTAAAACAAGGTTACGCCCTATTATGATAGGTATGATTACAACCGTAATATCCCTTATTCCATTGGCACTGACAGGCGGTTTACTTTGGGCGCCTTTGGCAACTTCGATTGTTTATGGTATGTTGTTGTCTTCTGTATTGACCATGTTTGTGATACCAAGTGCATACT
>CAMXTM010000344.1 GCA_947246775.1 uncultured Clostridium sp.
TGTTAAGCACGCCGCCAGCGTTCATCCTGAGCCAGGATCAAACTCTTATATTAAATCCTTACTCATCAGATTATTCTGACTTTAGGTTTTAACTTATAAATTTCTAAAATTTTATAAGTCTTTTATTCTGATATATTTTCTATCTGCCTTTAAAACACTTGGCATAAGCATTTTTACTTGAGACCTAAAATAATTCTTGTCTACTTGAAATAAAGATGCAACTAGTTTTTTAATATCAGTAATCATTTTAAAACCTTCTTTTCTTTTTTGTTTCTTAATTTTGAATAGACTTGGGTTGTGTTTTATTTCTACGTTATTTTATTTTCAAAGTTCACAGTGCAGTATTTATTTTAGCAAAGACAATCTAATTTGTCAATACTATTTTTTATTTTTTTTAAATTTTTTTTATTATTCTGAAATTCCTGTTACTGCTCCCAGCACTTCGCCAATAGAATCAGAAATAACCAAATTAGCACTATTATCATATTGTGTAGCAGATTTGTTAATTAAAACCAATTTATTTCCTTTATAGTATCGAATTAAGCCTGCTGCTGGGTACACATTTAACGATGTCCCCCCTACAATCAGCATATCTGCATTTGCAATATCATTTATCGCTTCCATAATGGTATTATCATCTAAACCTTCTTCATATAACACCACGTCAGGGCGTACAATGCCCCCACAAGCGTCGCATTTTGTAATGCCATCTTCTTTCATAACATATTCCAAATCAAACGTTTTATGGCATTTCATGCAATAATTTTTATATAATGTACCATGTAATTCTAAAACTCTCTTACTACCTGCCCTCTGGTGCAAATCATCAATATTTTGTGTAACCACAGAGCGCAATTTTCCCTCTTTTTCCAATTTTGCCAACGCTTTATGTGCTTTATTTGGTTTTGCATCGGGATAAAGCAAATTTTTTTTATAGTATTGAAAAAATATCTCTGGATTTGACAAAAAAAACGAATGACTCAATATTCTTTCAGGAGGAAAGCCATACTCATTCATCGTCATAAAAATCCCATTTTCACTCCTAAAATCGGGAATACCACTTTCTGTAGAAACGCCCGCTCCCCCAAAAAATACAATCTTATTACTTTGGTCTATCCATTCTTTTAGCTTTTGCCACTTTTCATTCACATCAAACACCTCTTTTACTCTCTTATTACCCTCAAACACATAGGCTTTTTAAAACCTGTTCCAAATATATTTTTTATCTTTTTTGTATCTAATTCGGATAATTTGCAACATTTTACATCTGGTTTTTCTTTTTCTCCCAGCCAAATTTTCCACAATTCTATCTCTTTTGTTTTTTCTAAATGTTTTTTTATATATACAATCAACTGTTCCGCTCTTTCTTTTGTATAGTCCCATTGCAGCACAGAACAATATTCTTTTTTCGTATAATTTTTACAATCATTATAAAATGCCTTTGCTGAGCTTATCTCAATTTCTCCCAAATCTTCCCTTTTCTTAAAATACAATATTGTTTCTTCTTTATTTTCATCTATATTGGAAATTAATTTTTGATTTAGTGAAATTCCTCTCTCTTTTGCCTCTTTTACAGACAACAACCATACTTTTTCATTTCTTACATCTTCTAATATCGCATCACTCGCAAAAAAATCACACACACTCATAGCCTTACACAGCCCTTTTTTCCGCTTCCAACACTTCTATTTCTCTACAATAAAATGAAATTGCGTTATTCGCATAATCAATTACCATATATCTCTTTTCTGGGTCAAACTCATAATCAGGGTTATCATCAATGTCAAAGCCATCTACCGCTTCCAATCCTGCCATATAAAACAGAGAAACACCTTCAAACAACAATTTTGTCCTAATGGTATGGTCCATATTTTCTAATTCAAGTATGACACTCTTTTCTAATTCACTCGTAGCTTTATTTTGCACAATCTCCGCTTGCAAAAACATGATATGATGAAAAATACCCCAAAACGAAAACTCAGGCTCTGCTGCATACATTTTCTCCATACCTCTTATTTCCGCATATTTCTCTTTTTCCATAAAATCACAATTCCCTCTCTTTAATATAAAAATACATAAAATTTATCATTATCTCAAAGTGGTCCTTTGTTTTCCTTAATCCAGTTTACGCCCTCTTACCCTATTCTGTCAATTTACTTCTAAAAATTTATACCTTAAATTTCAGATTTGTCAGAATATTATTTCCACTTTTTCATTAAAAATTATATCATAATTCTTTGCTTTTTTATAGATATAAAATTTATTTTATAAAATGATTATCAAAAAATATTTTTAATTCTTTTTATACAAAAAAGAGCAATGAATCACTTCATTGCTCCTCTCTTTTCACAACTAGGGTAGCAGGATTTGAACCTGCGAATGACGGAATCAGAATCCGTTGCCTTACCGCTTGGCGATACCCCACTATCTCTTTTTTATAAATAAAAAAACTGGGCTAGCTGGATTCGAACCAGCGAATGCAGGAGTCAAAGTCCTGTGCCTTACCGCTTGGCGATAGCCCATTAAATAAAAAGCGCGAAACGAGATTCGAACTCGCGGCCCTCGCCTTGGCAAGGCGATGCTCTACCACTGAGCCATTCGCGCATATGTCATGCAGTCGAGGGGACTTGAACCCCTACCCAGAAAACCCGGACTAGATCCTTAGTCTAGCGCGTATGCCAATTCCGCCACGACTGCGCAAATAAAATGAGTCACTCGGGGCTCGAACCCGAGACACCTGGATTAAAAGTCCAGTGCTCTACCTACTGAGCTAGTGA
>CAMXTM010000345.1 GCA_947246775.1 uncultured Clostridium sp.
ATAATATGAAATACTCCCATATATTATAATAATATATACACACTATATATACCCTATACCCCGATTATTTTCTTTTAAAGTTTTGTAGGTACAACACATCTGAATGTTATTTTTCTTCAGTAGATATTTATTACCTGTTTAAAGTTCTCACTTTTAAAGTAAGAAAAGCACCTATATAATACTATAATTTGCTCCCATCATACTATAAATATATATACACACTATATATATTTATTATATATAACCCTACCCCTGTTATTTTTCTCAGAAGCATTGTAGCTACAACGTTTCCAAACACTATTTTTCTTTCATAGATATTTATTACCTCTTTAAATGTTTACTTCTAAAATTACTGTTTTTAATGGTTTTAATCAAGAACATTCCTCTTGGCAACAAAAAACAGAAACGTGAAACACGTTTCTGTCATTGTTAATCAAGGAAAAAACCTTACCAACGAAAGTTGGCGTGTATTCCCTTTCTATTTAGATATTCTTGTCTTGCTTTTTCTCTTTCCTCCTCTGATGGAGCAGTTTTATATTTTGTATACAAGTTGCGATTGACTACACTATCAAATTTTTGCTGTAATTCTTTTACAATTTCTTTCTCATCATTATGATATTCCAAAATATGGTATTTAATTAACGATAGAAATAAATCCTCACTAATCTGTACTTGTTTCATTTTTACACCTCTTTCATTTTGTAACGACTGTGTCGATAATGATGGTATTTTCTATACTAGATTTTATCGTCACAACCGTCACTATCGTCACGCTTATAACTTCTTTATTATGTATATCTTTTAAAAGCCTTATAAAATCAACATTTTTTGCATTTTATTTGTTTTTCTATCAGCAGTCCTTTTTTCAATTTTGTAATGATTGTGTCAATGATGACGATACTTTCTACATCAGATTTTATCGTCACCATCGTCACGCTTATCCTTTTTTATTGTATGTACTCTTAAAAGTCCTATAAAATCAACATTTTTTACATTTTATTTGTTTTTTTATCAGTCACTCTTTTTTAATTTTGTGACGATTGTGTCGATAGTGACGATACTTTTTATACTATATCTTATCGTCACAGTTTTCACTATTGTCATATTCACTTTTTAATTTTTCCAAGTAAATCATTCTGCCATCATGCCCTCTACTACTTTTGTATGCAATTTGATAGTCAGTATATAGTTTTTCTACGCTGATATTTAATTTTTTCGTTAATTTATTTGGCTGCATATCAATTTCAGACAAGCAATTCAACAATTCAGTCGCTGTACCTTTCCATTTCTCTTGATTTTGCATAAATTTTGCAATAATTTCTAATACTTCATCAACGGACTCTTTCCATAATTCTGTTTCAGCTTTTTTAAAACTCCAAACACAATGCTCTCTATCAAATTCAATCATCAATTTTTGGTCTTGCTGGTCACGCCCTACAATATCCAATGTTGCAACATTATCTGTACGTTTTTTCTTTTGCATAATGAAGGCACCATCACTCGCCCCAAGAAGACCATTCGTACCAGAAATCATATCAAAGCTATCCTCAGACTGCAATTTTCTGGTGTGATGTACTACTAAAACACAAATACTATGTTTATCGCTAAACTGTTTGAGTTTTGTTACAATTTCATAGTCGCTGGAATAGCTATATTTATCTCCTCCAACTTCTCGTATTTTTTGAAGTGTATCAATGATAATCAATTTTGTTTTTGGGTGTTCTGTAATAAAATTTGTTAATTGATTTTCTAATCCTTCATTTAAAGATTTTGATTTTGTAGCGAAGTAAAAATTGCTTGTACTTTCCATACCAAACATTTTTGATAATCGTTTTTGCAATCTACTGTAATCATCTTCCAAAGCTAAATATAACACTTCACCTTGATTAACTTGATAATCCCACAAAGGCAATCCCATGCTTACATGATAGCCTAATTGTGCCATTAAAAACGATTTTCCTATTTTTGGGGCACCAACAAAAAGATAAGTGCCATTGTAAATTAGTTTATCAACAATAGCAGTCTTTGGTGGATAGACTGTATCATATAATTCTTCCATTGTAATCGTATGCAACACCTCCTGTTCCAAATTTTTTAAATTATTTGTGGCTTGTAAATTGCTTTTTTGTTGTTTTTCTGTTATACTTTTGTTAATCATTGTTGATTGTTCCTTCTCTGTTGCCGCAGATGAAATAGGAACAATCTTTTTTTCTTTACTCATTGGTTTTCCTCCTTTATATCTTCTAAATATCTTTTAAAATTCTTCCTATAAATTGAATTGTTGATAATGTCACATCATCAATTTCATTTCCATTTGATAAATTCTTCAGTTCTACATAAATTTGTTCCATATAATTTTTCAGAGCTTTATACACTCTGGTATTGCCTACTACTACAATATCTTTACAAAGTAATCTTTTAATAATGTAGTCTTGTTTTGTTAATCCAGATAGCGAAACTAGGTTATCTAATAACTTTGTTTCTTCTTCTGACATTCTAAATGATACAGTCTTGTTTCGCCATCTGCCTTTTTTGTCTAAGTTTTTATTCAAAAGCGTTCTCCTCCCTCCAAATTTAATTTCTCTGCCATTTCCGTTTGCTTGTTTGGAAACAGGTGTGCATAACGATATGTGATGTCAATGCTTTCATGTCCAACCCTATCTGCTATGGCAAGTGCAGAAAATCCCATCTCTATCAATAAACTTATTGATGAATGTCCATACAGTATAATTAAGACAAATCAAAAAACCCAGTAAAATC
>CAMXTM010000346.1 GCA_947246775.1 uncultured Clostridium sp.
ATAAGCCATTGCACAAGCTAATCCTATCAATCCAAAACCTACTATAACAGATACTATAATTATTCCTGTCTCAACAGAAGACTCATATGGTTTTTCTAATTTAACACTAGAGGATTTTCCTGAAATTATTTGAAAATTGCTATCATCTTTTACAGTAACGGAAACAATTGTATTTTTATAGCTGTCTTTCCAGCCTTCTTTTTTTTCTAAATTCACTGTATAAAGAGGAAAATCATGAGCATACCATTCTCCATTTGCGTCTGCTGTTAATGTGACTTTTGAATTGTTTGCAGATACTTCAACAGTACTTCCAGGAGGAACATTTCCACCATAAACATCAGCTTGATAGCCATTATAAATACCAGAAACAGTAAATGAGTAGCTGCTTCCTCCATGAGGAACAGTTACAGAAAATGTCTTTGACATCTGCCAACCTGGCGCCTCTTTTTCTCCTATAATACAATTTAATATTGCATTGACATCATTTTTGTTGGAAGTGTTAATGATACCAACACATTGACTTGTTTTATATTGTTGGATAGTTGGCTTTTTATAATTTGGTATATATTTTTCTGCATCTGCTGGTTCTAGTCTCCACTCTACAGAAACAGTTGTTCCATTTTTATCTTTATACTGCTGTACTAGTTCATCAATTCTATTTTCTGTAATATCAGGAACAGTAATGTTGTCGTATGCTTCTTTGATAGCGGCACAACTTCCACTTTCACTTTGCATAATAGCGTAAAGAGCAACATTGCCATAACGTTTATTATAATTTTTGTTAATATCACTGACAAGCATACCATTTACTTCACAACTTGGATTTAAAACAATATTAGGATAAACTTCAATCTTTTTTCCAGAGGAACTATATACATGACGATACTCTATTGGTACAAACACTTGTCCATATTTCATTGCTTCATAATAACAAGTTAATTCAAAGTCTGTATTTGCTTTTGGTATGATTTCAGGAGAATCTAAATCTATTACATGATATCCTGCGTCATAAATAGGAACTCTGGATATTATATCTTTTGCATTACCTGCTATGGTAAGTTCTACTGTAACAATGGTAGGACTAACACAAAATACTCCGATTGCACTCAGTGTTTCATTATCTATTTTTGTGGTATAAGTTACACCAAAATTTATACTCTCCGTTTGATAACCAGGAATAGAAGTGTCCATAATTGCATTCATTGCAAAAGGAGAACCATAAATTTTGTAAGGTTTATTATTAAAATCAGTAACATCTGTAATACAAAACGCATTTCTTATATTATAATCTTCATAAGACATCCAAAAATAACCATCCCATTGTGATGTTGTTCCCCATGAATTTTTAATTAAAAATGCACCATTTTTTTGAACAGTATATGTTTTTTGGGATACTCCCACAGCAGATTTAAAATTGGATGCTGGATAATTGTCATCCCAGCCTACAATAGTAATACGATGTCGTCCACCGTTATCTCTTGCCGAAGTAGGCATATCACTGTCTGGAATGGAAAAATAGTTTTCTATTTTTTTTCCTGATGAAATAGTTATTGCTACATAATCCTTACTATAGTACATACTGATGCTGACTTCACTATAAGACATAAGACAAAATTTAATATCAGAAATAAATTGTGTATAAGGTGGTGTTACAGAATCAGGAGGATTGTTAAGCATTTTAATAGATTTTGCATAATATTTTTTGGGTTTATTGTATGTGATATGATAGTTTCTATCAATTAAGTTATCATTTAAGCGCGGAGGACAAGGGTCTATTTTTTCACATACACCACCACCACGTGCTAAATAGGAAAGAATAGTGTAAATTGTTCCACCATAAGAATATTTTTTAGTAGAGTCATTTAATTTGGGCATAACACCGTTTGGATTAGTAGATTTTCCATTGTTTTGCCGTCCGACATCAAATACATCATAAGTAATATGACATTCTGATAAGTCAGCATAATCATCGCTTAGTTCTATCATTTTATTACGTAGTAAATAAGACTGAAACACTTCAGCTAAAGAAAAAGCCCAACAATTACTTGTAAATTGTGACTTTACAGGAGTATCAAATCCAACTTTGTACTCTTTAGGAAAAGGACTAATTTCTTTTCGCTTTATCTCCATACGAGAATCATAACGAATAGGAAAATCTGTTTCTATTTCCCCGAATAGTTTTTTTATATTGTCTTCATTCATGCTAATTCCTCCCATTATATATAATTTTAGGTTCTGTTATGGTGCCATACTTCTACCGCCTAAGCTAACGCTTAGAGGTGGGGGACTTCTTGCTAAATTTAGTTAAAATCAAGACGCTTTTTTAAGTGATTTTTTAGTAAACAGTTGATGAAAATAAAATATAAAAGGATTATCTGTTGACTTTTCCTTTATTTCCAAATTCTCCCTTATTATATTATCTTTTCCTTTATTTTATCACAAATTTTAGTTAAAAAAAACAAAAAATAATAAATGTTGCAAATTGTAATAATATTGTTATAATAAATGTAAAAATAAGTAGAGAAGTCTAAAAACATGGAGGAAGGGTATGAGACCATAGAGAAAAAAATGTAGATGAAATTATATTTCAAATGAATCAGTTCTTTATAGAACAAGATAAAATATTGACTGTTTATGTCAACTCTCCTGATTGGAATAAGATGCCTATGCGAGCAGATTTTTCTTTGGAGGAATATGAATCTCTTTTAAAATCATAAAGCAAAATTTTTTATAAAAGGTTTTACACTTTCTAAAAAA
>CAMXTM010000347.1 GCA_947246775.1 uncultured Clostridium sp.
GTTTGAATGTGCCATCTTCATAGCCACCAATTCTTCCCTCATTTTGCCATTTTGTAATCGTAAATTCTGCCCAATGTCCAAATACGTCATTTGATGCACCAAATACTGGTGCTACACTTGTTACTGTCATTGCTGTTGACAATAAAAATGCCACTGCCTGATATCTTTTCATTTCTAAAATTCCTCCTTAAACAGTTGTAATTATTTTAAACGTTGATTATAAAAAAACTACTTTGCCTCCTCTCTGCTTTGTTACAAAAATCTATATGTATTGTTTCGTTAATCTGTCCCAAAAGGTATACTTTTTGAGAAAATAGTTTTTTTTCACTTTTTTTTACTTTTTAAAAAATTTCTTGGACATTTTAGATAAATTGTGTTATAGTAAAGGCATGAAAATCTATAAAATTTGTATCGTTTTCTATATAAGGTATTATCTTTCAAAAAGTATACTTTTTGACAAATTTTATTCCTAATTTTGCTTGCTTTTCAACGTTTTTCTACTATTATTTTTATAAAAAAGTGTTATTTTAGATATTATTTTCAAAAAAAAATAACGATTTTCTCTATTTTTTTGTATATTTATATCGTCAATTTCTTTTTTTCCCATAAATACAATGTTTTTGTAATTTTAGTGTTTTCTTTTTTTTGTGCAAATTATACAATGTATGATTTTGATAGTTTTAAGGAAAGACATAGTAAAAATAACTACCATATAAATAGATACAATAAAACATAAAAAAGTACAGACACTAATAAAAAATGTCTGTACTTTTTTATGTTTTATTATTTTAATAGATTACCTGTCCTAATATAATGTAACCAATTGCGGAACAGATACCTGCCATTACACCATAAGGGATTTGTGTAATACCATGTCTAAAGTTGTTACAGCCTGTGGAAGATGATGTCAATATTGTTGCGTCTGAATAGAAGCAGCAATGACTTCCCCAAACACCAGCGGCAGCAACTGCACCAACTGTTACACCAATATTTCCGCCTAATGCAATTGTAATAGGTGCAACGATAGGAATAGCGATGATATACATACCCCAGTTAATACCCATAATAAACTCAGTAGCTGCAAATACTAAGAAAACTGTTACAGGTAAGAAAGGTAATGTAATATTTCTAACTGCTACATCAATAACATAATCTATAAATCCAACTTGCTGACTTGCTTCTGCAAAACAGAACGCAAGTATCATAAGCAATATAGGCAAAACCATGTTTTTTAAACCTTCTACAACAGTATCTGCAAATTCTTCAGGGTCCATACCTTGTGCAACAAAGTAGATAAAGCAAGCAAATATTGCTGTGATAATACCTTTTTGCATATCAAAATCAAAGAAAGCTACTGCAGCAATTAAAATAAGTATAGGTGCAAAGAAATTGCGAAGTTTTGGATTCTCTGGAACAATACTATCTTTACCATTACGAATGTCAATTTTTTCAGAATCTGGAGGTGCTAATGGACCACCTGCTGCAACCCTTTCATATGCATCTTTCATAGGGCCAATTTTTGGAATAACGCCCAAAACAGTCAATATCATAATTAAAAGTGCAAACATTGCATAAAAGTTAAAAGGTACTGTTGCCAAATAAGTTGGTAACTGCTGACCTTCTTCTGCTATTCCATTTGCTACCATAAGGCTTCCAATAAATACAGCCCATGTAGAAATTGGATTTAATACAGAAATAGGTGCAGCTGTAGTATCAATAACATAAGCTGTCATTTCTCTTGGAATTTTATATCGGTCATTAACGGGAGTCATAGCGATACCAGAAGTTAAAGAACTTAAATAGTCATCTAATGAGAAAAGAGCTGAACATAACATTGTACCAAAAAGGGCTAGTTTAGGTGATTTTACCCTAGATGCAACAAATTCTCCAAAAGCAAATCCACCACCGTTTTTTTCTATCAGGGCAACAAGGCTACCCATCAATCCACACACGATAATCAAAAAAGCGGTATCTTCTCTTAACATAGCTACTTGTGCAATATCTGCAAAAGCAGGTATAAAATTTGCTTTATGTACCATAATACAACACAAAATAGTCGCTAATGTAAGACCTTCTACAATCCTTTTTGTCCTAAATATAAATATAATCATAAACAACGCTGGAATGACTGTGATGATTCCAAAGTCATCTGGATTATCAGGAACTAATATTCCTATTAATATAAATGCGGCAAACAATATGCCGTAAAAAATTAACATCTTTTTATATTGGTTATTATTGGATACTTCTTTTGTTCCTTCCATACACCATCCCCCTTTTTATTTGTTATAACAGCGGCTAAAATATGGAAATAAAATAGTGCTTTTTACCAAAACAATCCTATTTTTATTCCTATTTTAGCCTACTGTCAAAATTACTTGAGTTTATTTATCAGTTAAATGGCTTCTGCCCTTTTGTAGTATTTCCTTTTTACAAAAAACCGCAAAGGGAGTTTTTTTAAGAAAGCATTATTATTTTGCAATTTTAACAAATACGAATGACAAAAAATTTATGTTTTTTATAATGTAACTTTAGCATAAACACATACAGTGCTATGTTTACTATGATTTTATAATATCTAGCACATGAAACTACCCCATAAAATTTCATCGCTATTATTATTTATCACATTATTGAATATTATTCACCTGGGTGTTTTCTATCTTTGAAAGAAGATTCTTGTGGGCCTCTTTGGTCTTGTTTTGCAATGAAAAGGCTTCCTGTTGCTCTACCACACAATACAGGTGGCTCAC
>CAMXTM010000348.1 GCA_947246775.1 uncultured Clostridium sp.
AATCAAAAAATTTAAAATTTTATCCTACTTTTTTATATGCTATTATTTACAATATCAATCAAATAAAAGAGTTTCGCATGGGCTATAATGAAAATGGTCAACTAGGCTACTGGGACATTTGTCACCCCTCTTACACCATTTTTCATAATGATGACAAAACTTTTTCTGATATTTGGTCAGAATACAACAGCTCCTTTCAAACATTTTACAACAATGTCATACAGGACATGGAGCAATACAAAAATGTAAAGGGAATCAAAACCAAACCAAGAACAGGACAAAATTATTGTCCTATTTCTTGTGTTCCTTGGCTTTCTTTTACCAATATCAGCTATGACACCTTTACAGAAAATAAAATGCTTTTGCCAATTATTTGCTTTGGGAAATATCACAGCCATCACAATAAAACTACTTTGCCACTTTCTATTTTTGTCAATCATGCTATTGCAGACGGTTACCACACAAGCAAGCTCATACAAGACATACAGGATTTTGTAAATGCTCCACAATGGCTTTCTGATTAACATTACTGTCATTTTTCTTAATTTTGTTGCTTTTGCTCTATAACTATGATAAAGTTTTACATTATGAATTATAACAATATAGGAGGAAATAAATATGTGTGGTATATGTGGTTTTACTGGTACGTTAGCCAATGCAGATGATGTTTTAGAAAATATGATGAACAAAATTAGACATCGTGGTCCTGATAGCGATGGAAAACATATAGATGGAAAAGTGGCACTCGGATTTCGTCGTCTTAGTATTATAGATTTAGACAACGGCTCTCAACCTATGTACAACGAAACAGGCGATATTGTTGTAACATTTAATGGAGAAATTTACAACTATCAATCATTACGAGAAGATTTGATTGCAAAAGGTCATATCTTTCAAAATGATTCTGATACAGAAGTGCTTGTCCATGCCTATGAAGAATATGGCGAAAATATGCTTAATAAATTGCGTGGTATGTTTGCTTTTGTTATTTGGGACAGCAAAAAGGAAGTGCTTTTTGGTGCAAGAGACTTTTTTGGTATCAAGCCTTTTTATTATACCATCATTGACGGCAATATGGTATATGCTTCTGAAATCAAGATTAGAATATCCACTCTACAAAAAAGAAGTAAACAAAGAGGCATTAGAAAATTATTTGACTTTTCAATACTCTGTATTGACCGAAACCTTTTTTAAAGGTGTTTTCAAATTGATGCCCTCTCACTGTTTTACTTTTAAAAATGGCAATATTGACATCAAACGTTATTGGACACCAACCTTTGAAGCAGACAACAGCAAAACATTAGAGCAATTTGTAAATGAAATTGACACTGTTATGCAAGATTCTATCAAAAAACACAAAATCAGTGATGTAGAAGTAGGCTCTTTTCTTTCTAGTGGTGTAGACTCTAGTTATGTTGCTGCCTCTTTTCATGGTGACAAAACTTTTACGGTTGGTTTTGATTACGAAAAATATAACGAAATTGATTATGCAAAATCGTTGTCCAAAAAAATTAAAATTGATAACTACAGCAAACTAATTACAACAGAAGAATATTGGAACACAATCCCCAAAGTACAATATCACATGGACGAACCACTTGCTGACCCTTCTGCCATAGCACTTTACTTTGTTAGTCAAACTGCTGCAAAACACGTTAAAGTAGCACTTTCTGGGGAGGGCGCTGACGAGTTCTTTGGCGGCTACAACATTTATAGAGAACCTCATGATTTATTGCCTATTACACGCCTGCCAAAACCTGTTAGAAAAGTGCTTGGTGGTATTGCCAAAGCAATTCCTTTTAAAATAAAAGGAAAAAATTATATCATTCGTGGCAGCAAAGATTTACAGCAGCGTTTTATTGGAAATGCTTTTATGTTTACAGAAGAAGAAAGAGAAAAATTATTAAAACACCCTACTGGACACTACCACCATACAGAAATTACAAAGCCACTCTATGACAAAGTAAAAAATTTAGATGATGTAACTAAAATGCAATATATCGACATCAACCTTTGGCTAATAGGAGATATTTTATTAAAAGCGGACAAAATGAGCTGTGCTCACTCCCTTGAAGTACGTGTACCATTTTTAGACAAAGAAGTATTTAAAGTGGCAAGAACCTTACCTACAAGGTTTAAAGTAAACAAACAAAATACAAAATACGCTATGCGAATGGCTTCCCATCGCTATTTACCTGATATGGTTGCAGAAAAGAAAAAATTAGGTTTCCCTGTGCCAATTCGTGTTTGGCTAAAAGAGGACAAGTATTACAATATCGTAAAAGATGCCTTTACGAGCAAAACTGCACAAACTTATTTTAAAACAAACGAAATTATAAAATTTTTAGATGACCATAGAGCAGGTAAGGCAGATAACAGCCGTAAAATTTGGACAATCTATATGTTTTTAGTATGGCACAAACAATTTTTTGAAACAGCCGCTTAACAAAATAGGCAGCCCTCACACAATACGAGAGCTGCCTACTTTTATTTATTATTTATTATTTTTCATTACCATTTCTGCAAAATCATAAAAAGAATATCCATTTGTTTTTTCTGCACTTTCTACCATGTTAAAAAAACAATTCGGTATTTCCTTTTGCTTTAAATTTTTATTGATGCACAAGCTACAACCTTTATCATGATTTGTTGGGTGCAATGGACATTTTAAATCTTTGCAGGTGCAAAAACTACTTAAATTTCCCATTTCTTTTTTTAATTCTCCATATCATCTGCATAACTAAAATC
>CAMXTM010000349.1 GCA_947246775.1 uncultured Clostridium sp.
TCTAATCCTTTTGACCTAGCATATTTAGAATACTTTTTTTCCATATTCTTTAAAAAATGATAGCTTGCATCGGTATGATGTCCCCCTGTATCAATGCAAGTTGCTGCGATTAAAAGACTATTGCCTTTTTGAAAGTAATACTCATTTTGTAAAAATGCTTCTAGCTGATTCCAGCTTTCTTCTTTTGCAGGATTACAATATATTTTCTGATATTGTATCCCCCAACTTTCAAAGCCTTTTCCCCAACCAACTACTTCTACTTCAAATCTATCATCTTGTACATCAACGCCCGCTGTCAGCACTAAAACACCTTCAGGTAAATCTGCATCATAGTTTTCTCGTCTGGCAATTAAATTGTCATCATCTGCACTTTTCCCTCGCAATTCCCAACTTTCTCCAAGTGCCGTATTGATAAAAACTTTCAATGCTTCATGACTACCTGTATTTTTAAAATCATCATTAGCATTTTTAAAATCATTTATGATTTCTTCCCAAGACCGCCAGGGAGATGCCATTTCATTTAAATGAAATCCTCTTTTTTTGTTTTCAGGATATTTATGTATCCATCTGCCTTTTTGTGTTGCCCATTCTGTTTTACTAAAATATTGTTCACAATAAATACATTTCATTTTAGCATCTTCAAAGCGTAAGCCTTGCTTAAAATTATATGGCTGATACTTTTGGCAATGCGGACAAGGTACACACCATTCCCCTTGGGAACTGTTTAGATATTCTTTTTCTATTGCGCTTTGCCCTTTTATGGTAGGAGTGGACACCTTGATTTTTTTTCTATTCCAAAAATTGTTTGTTCTTTTTTCTGCTAATTTTACAACATCGCCCTCTTTTCCTGCACTAATAGGGTATCTATCTACTTCATCGCACAACACAATTCTAATTGGTCTTGAGGCTAAATTGGTAGGAGTATTTGCACCTATCATGGTAATGTGTCCACCGCTAAATTTTTTGTGTAATATCGTATTTTCACTATCACGACTTTTTGCATCTGCTATTTTGTCTTTTAGTTTTGGTGTATCCCTTATCATTGGTGCAAGTCTATCTTTAGAAAAGGCTTGTGCTAATAAGTCTGTAGGCTGTACCACTATCATAGGGGAGGGGTCATAATCTATAAAATAAGCAATGATATTTAATAGAATTTCTGTTTTGCCTACTTGTGCAGATGACATGACTACAACATCTTCTACATCGGCATCTAATACACAATCCATAATTTCCCTTTGAAATTCAGCCCTTGCTGTATTCCATTTGCCCGCTTCTGCACTGGATTCACTAGAAAGTCGTCTATAACAGTCAGCCCATTCCGATATTTTTAAAGTTGGTGGTGGTGCTAGTGTTTTTGCTATCTTTTGAAATAGTACAATTGTTTTTTTATCTATCATATCAAGCTATCACCTTTGTTTCTGATTTCCCTTGCAATGTAATACTATCTGCATTTAATTTTATGTTTGTACCATTTAATGTAATGTTAGGACTATTTAATACAATACTATCCGCTTCTATGATTGCTTCTACAGCTTTTATTTTTATGCTATTTCCATCTGTTTTTATGCTGCTACTCCCACCAGAAATAGAAAGATTGTCACTAGAAAGTGTAATCTGATTGCCATTGATTTTTAGTGTTTTTCCATCAACCGTAATTGTATTAGACTGCAAATGAAAGCTATCCTTGTTTTGCTCATATAATATTTCGGAACCATTTTTATTAAGTGGTTTATGTATTATCCCTTGTCCCTGTTTAATAGGCATATTTTCATCATGATAATATTTTCCCAATACAAAGCCCTCATGATTGCCATTGGTTAGATATAATACAACTACTTTGTCATTGATTTCTGGCATTTCATAGTGGTGTGAAAAATAAGGTAATTTTCCTGATACTGCATTTTCTCTATCAGGATAGGTTACTTGTACAAGCCCTTTTTCATAGTCTATTGCACTAATGATTCCTAGCCGAATGGTATCTTTCATCAATATCCCCCCTCTAATACTCTATGCATTTCACATTTTGTTGTAAAACCGCTACCGATGTCATGTGTAACATTGTCAATATAATATTTACCGTCAAAATGTCCTAGCCCTGTCATAGTAATGCAACTACCTGCTACAATAAAAATATCCCCCTTTTTAGTAATTGAAAGTGTCGTTTCTGTTTTGTTTGCCTCTCGCAATTTTGCCTTAGCTTTTTGTTCCGCTTCGGCAATATTTTCTACACTTTCATTTACTTTTAAGATTCTGTTACCCTCGCGCACTTTTAATTCATAGTGAATCGCTTGTTTTTGATTGCTGCCTTGATAGGATAATAAAACACCATCATAGGTTCCATCAATGGTAGAATTTCCGCTCCAAGAAATCAAATCTTGTTCTTTCCATGCTGCAATAGGCGGTTTTGATTCATAATTGATTTCATCAAACAATATGATTTTGTGTCTATATGCTTTCATGGCAATGCCATTATCTTTACAAATATCATATAAAAAAGATAAGTCTGTTTTTGCACTTTGTTCTATTTCTTCTATGACTACATTTTTGGCATCGTAATATAGCGCAATCCCAGCATTTTTCGTCATTTCTTCTGCAATTGCTTTAATACTTGCTTTTTTCCAAGTTTTTGTTTTTTCTGTAGCAGAAAAACAATCAGCAATAGGTTTTGATAATGCTTTTAGTGTAAAAGTAATTGGACGACCACTAAATTGAATATCATCTACGGTAAAAATTCCACAAGAAAAAACT
>CAMXTM010000350.1 GCA_947246775.1 uncultured Clostridium sp.
CCACCTCCTGCGTCTGCATACCAATATACGAAATTACCAGAGTTTTCGCGGAACTATAATATTTTTATTTTATTAGTAATCAGTCAATTATGCTATATAGTAGAAATAGCTATAGCGAAACTCTCTTTCTTACAAGGTATATGTATAGGGATACAATGCATAAAACCTTACTGTAGTGATACTATTTGTAGGATTAACAACCAGATTATCAAATGCATATCATGAAGTTAATACTCTGCATAAAGATTTTAAATGATTCTTCTTATATGAAGAATATCTTTTGTCAACATCTGTCATCCTAGTTGCTTTCAATGAAGCATTTACTCTACATTGTCATTTTATCAGCGAAAGTACTAAAGTCTATGTAAAAGAATATTTCAATAGCTTCAAAGAAAAGTAAACTCAAAACTTTGTGATTAGCCAAACAATCAAGACAATTGTTGTTTCTTCATAACAGTTTTTATCACATTTCCACCTGCTCCTTGCATCCCTCTATTCATCGGCATTACAAACGCTGTGGAAGCAATGCAAAAGTGTGGAAGCAAAATTTGCTTCCACACCTCTAATCAGCCTTAAATATTGATAGTACATCAATGTCAATCTTCTATTTATGTAACACTATAGCTGTTTGATTCTCAGTAGCTTTTTACTGCAAGATTTTGCAAACCTATTGCAGCGATACTGCAAAGCTGTTGCAGTGGTACTGCAAACTAATATGCAGTGCGGCTGCAAGCAATATGCAGTGATGCTGCAAACAGTTTGCAGTAGTACTGCAAAACGTATGCAGCAAGTTTGCAGCTAGCCGGCTGAAACAGAATAGTGAATGAACAGACTTTAAAGGAGAAGTATATGACTAATGATATGAAAGTGTAGTATCGACCATGCTAAGTTCGTGTTTTTTTAGGTAAAGGCGTGAATGCATGGTTCTTTTCTAAATCATGTACTATAGTCATATCCATTACATTTGTATACACTTGTGTGGTTTTAACGCTTTTATGCCCCAATAATTTTTGCACCGTTGTAATGTTTACTCCATTATAAATCAATAGAGTAGCATTAGTATGGCGGGCGGTGTGAAATGAAATCTTTTTTGACAAACCGGCTAGGCGGGAAATCACAATTAAATCCTTGTTCACATTAGAGTTGTCCCTTAAATGAAAGAAACTTTGTAAGTCATCCCGATATTTGTCTAGAATAGCAAGTCCTTTCCCTTCGAATAAGAGATAAAGTGGCAACCTTACTTCTGTACTTGTCTTTATGGATTTATAAACCAGCCAGGGTTCTTGACGAATCTCCATGATGTTATCAGGTGATAAACTGGTAAAATCAGAATATCTCATTCCTGCATAACAACAAAACAAGAATGCATCTAAAGTTTTCTGCAATTTTGTGTATCTGCCAGCCAAGCTTAATTTCTCCAACTTCTCCAACTCTTCAGGAGACAAGTGTGTATGCTTGTTTTCTATAGTTTTAATCTTGTACTTTCGAAAAGCGTATTTTTGTATCTCCATATAATCCTTGTTGATGGCGACATTTATATGTCGCTTCAGATGCTTCATGTGCTTGGCTATCGTATTTGTATGATAACCTCTTGTTTGCAAGAAATATTCAAAGGAGGATATGAATTCGAATGTCAAATCAGAAAAGGCTACATCCTTTTTGAACTGTTGTAATAATGAAAGAGTGGAGAGATGATTTCGTTTTGTACTTTCTTTTAGAGTAGAGTTTACTATCTCTTGCCTAAAAAAAGGAATAAAAGAGGTTTTGCTCTCGCTTGTGCTCAAAACATCCTTTAGTAACTCTAGTGAAATACGCCTTCCTTGCTGCCACAATTCCAACTCTTTTTTTTCTATCATAGCCATAAACTCATATATCAATCTATTCAGCGCATCTGCATTGGGATGATTCTTCACGACAAGCTTTTTATTGTCCCACTGTTCCGGCTTTAGATAGACTTTGGTTGAGAAGTACTTTTTCTTTCTGTCCAAATAAGCTTCCACTTGTACTAATGCCATTCCTTTTTTATTCAGGCTTTTTTTTCTGTTGTACACTAAATTGTAAATAATCTTGCTCATTTTACTTGATTTAAATTAATACCAATGACAAATAAGACGATATTCTGTACTCTATGAGGTTAGAATAAGAATTAATATCTCTAAAAAGTGTCTTTTTGTGTTTAGCTATTAATCGGTATTTAGCCTCCACAAACTCTCAATTTGTTTCAAAATCAGGCCTATTCTCTGTTTTAGCGGCTTGTTTATTAACCATTTTGTTTTAAAATATGTGTATTCCTTGGGAAAATCACCCTAAAAGAGGAAATCATAGTGATAGTAAACATAAGCTAGTTTAGGTTTTTTAAGTATGAAAAATCTGTTATTAAGCATAAAGTAACATATTTAATTAACAAATTGATAGATTTACAAGGTTTTTTCAATAAAACAGTTGTTCGTTTCAGTTTTATTAATATATTTGCACTTTGTTAGAGTAAAGAAACAATTAATGTAAAGTTAAACTTTAAGAGAGAATTTATGAAAAGAAAATTAATGCTGTTATTGGCCTGTCTTTTTGTCGGAATAGGCCTAGTAACTGCCCAAACCCAGAAGGTTACAGGTGTTGTAATTTCTGAAGAAGACGGGCAGCCAGTTATTGGAGCCTCTGTATTGGTAAAAGGTACACAAATTGGTGCCATTACCGGTGTAGATGGTGATTTTACATTACCAAACGTACCAAGTTCCGCGAAAACT
>CAMXTM010000351.1 GCA_947246775.1 uncultured Clostridium sp.
GGACTAGGCCTGGCGTGTTAGAACAGTTTCTTTTTTCTTTGTTTCTGTCTTTTTGGCTAATATAATAAACTATATCAATATCGTATTCTATTATGGTTGGTGCAAATATATTGACATTGTCTGTTAAGGGACGTACCCCTTCTTTTTCTAAAAAGGTGTACAAATCATCTAAAAAAGTTTTTTCAGGCAAAACACCATTTTCTAAAAGAATACAAATTTCTACCGTTCCAGGTGTTATCATATCCACATACACATCTTGTATCAGCGTGCTATAGGTTTTTACCCAATAAATATAAGAATCCTTTGTACCTGCTACACTGTAAGAACTAGGTGCTAAAAATATCCTTTCTGAAAAACTAGTGTCACTTTCTTCATTGCTTCCGCCTTGACTTTCTGTTATATTACAAACGCTTTCTACATAAAAAATAGGGTCAACCAATACATTTAATTGCCCTATTTCATAGCCATTGCCTATTGTTCCTACTTGTTGACAAACACAAGTTACCTCTTTTTCTGTTTCTCCTGCTACTATCACTGCTTTTTCCATTACCTCAAAATATACTTGGTCTCCACTAGATACCCTTGTATTTTTGGGAATTTCTACATCAAATAGCTGCACCGCTGATAAAGTAAATTGAACGGTTGTGATAGCACTTTTTGCTTTTAATCTGGTTACTCCTTTTAGCGCTCCTATATGGTCTAAATATTTACCATAACTGTAGCGTAACAAATTTTGCTTTGCCGCACGCTCTAAATATTGATAACCTTGATACAACTGCAATACATAAGTATTTAATAATATCCTCATAGGGTCAGCGGGATAAAGTGTTATCTTTTCTCCAGTCAGTTCTTGATATTTTTGCTGATACAACATGATTGCTTGTTGTTTTAATGTTTCAATGGAAATATTATCAATAAAACTAATGTCATCTAAATTCTGAAATGCTTCTATATCAGACAATTTTTAGCACCACCTCTCCTAATAATTTACCGTTAATACTTTCTAGCTTTGTGGAAGGAAAAAGAACTTTTACGATTTCTACTCTTGGCTCATACTTTCTTGTTTTTTCTATGATTTCAATCGTTAGACGTCCCTTTGCCAATTCGATTGGGAAATCTAATACAGACCAGTCTAAGCCAAAATCTCTATCTAATGCCACTGTACCAATAGGCGTACTGTAGAGTGTATTTAAACAACGTAAAATATCCGCTTTTTGTTCTGATTCGTTGAGAAATGATATTTTCAAAATACTCCCCCTATCTGTTTAGCCACGCATTGGTAATGTATTCTTTAAAAGTAACTGCAACAACACAATAGACTAATTTGCCATTGTTTAATATTTTGTTCCACTGTTGTGAAACAGTTCTAATTGTCCACTTGTCTACACCAATCGGAACACCTACACATAAAGTACCTACTACACCACGTCTACAGTAATCAAGCCACTTGTCCGCTTCTGTTTTTGGGTCAACACCTAATTTGGTATGTAATATGATATTCATAGAAACGGTATCTAAATCAGGATGTAAAAATTCACTTTGAGGTTTTTGTCCGATGCACGCATGGTCTTCATAGATTGTAGTTGCTTCCCTTGTCATTTCTTGAAATGGAATTGCTTTTTGACTACTTGTTTCAAATATTAAATCTGCAAAATAACCAATCATATCTAAAAACCTCCCTATAAAAAAATGCCTTGAGCATTTTTCTCAAGACACTTTCTTCTTTATACTTTTGATAATTCTGATAATATGGTACTATCATGATATAATGTTTCTGGTGCAATATCTATTTCTCCATTACACCATGTAACGGTTTCAAAATCTACTTGTACATCGCAAAATACTTTTTCATCTTTTAATGGCTGATATACAGGGAACTCTAATAAAGGTTTGACATCATACAATTTTTTCTCACCTGTAGAAAAAGTTAATACTAATTGATAGTTTTCTATTGCTTTTACACCTGTTACTTTTAATATCTTGTCTATTTCTACTCCATTTTCCCATAATTCTTCACAAGACAAATCAATTTCATTATTCCAGCGAATACCATAACCACCTGTATCTACTTTCACATTCCAAAATAAGCCTTTTATTTGTTTTAAGTCCTTAAAACAATCCCATATAGAAAATAAATGCTCTACATCATATTTTTTTACTGTATCATCTATAAAAGTTACTGCTATTTCATATTCTTTGATTGCTTTTACTTCTTTTATTTTATGAAACATAGGACACCACCTTTTTTATTAGTATAACACAATAAAAATATGTTTTACAACATCAATCCCTTTACTGCTCCACGTTTTTTTACATATTGTGGTTTATCGCTCTTTTTCATATAGTTAATGCCTGCATTTACTTTTTTCTCTAAGCTGTCCCAATTAGGGTTTAATATTTCGATAGCAGCGGTAGCATAATTTCTTAAATCTAATGGTTCATTTCTTGTACCACTTTTTTTTACCCATTTATTTTTTGCTCTACCATTAACCATTGTTGTAATAAGATGTTCCGAGTTCAGCCCTTTCATATACACTTCATCATAATTTTTTTGCTCATTGAGTGGGAAATGACAATACCCTGCACCAATTTCTTCTATTTGCAGTCTAGCAAATAGTTTTTCTTTTCCTGCATCTACACCTAACAAAAAGATTCTAACCTTATTTTTGGTATTTCGGCTTTCTTTGTAAATCAATGGAAACCCTGCGCCGCCCATACCTTTTACACCATAAATTCT
>CAMXTM010000352.1 GCA_947246775.1 uncultured Clostridium sp.
TATCGAGTACATTAATGTCTATGGGTATGATTATGTTGCCACCAGCGACGATATCATTACCATTTAAGATATTGCTTTTTGTAACTGTAGATGGGTGGCATTTGTTGTTTTCTACTCTTGTTTATAGTTTTAATTAGCGAAAGGGGAGAAAAATATGACAAATTCGGAAGTAATGTCTATTATGCAGTCTGCTCTTGTTGTTGGGGTCAAACTTGCGGCGCCAATCTTGTTGCTGAGTATGTTTTTGGGTATATTAATTTCAATTATACAAGCAGCGACGCAAATACATGAACAAACGATTACATTTGTGCCAAAGCTGATATTGATTATTGCTCTTTGTATATTCAGTGGTAGTTGGATGTTGGAAACATTGCAAGACTATACATATGAGTTATTTAAAATGATGTTATTATAAAAGGCGAGGTTTTAAATTGTGCTAGAACCGAATCGTTTTATGTTTTTTACATTAGTATTGATGAGAATGTCAGGTATGATATTGTTTAATCCTATATTAGGAAGAAGGAATATACCAGCGGCTGTAAAAGCGGGTATGATTATGGCATTAACGGTCATAGTTGCGAGCTTTTATGATGGCGCAGTAGAGCAACCACATACCATAATAGAATATGCCATATTGTTGTTAAAAGAGTGTGCAGTAGGGTATATTGCGGGGTTTGTGATTAGTTTATTTTTATACATCATTATATTAGCTGGAGAATTTATTGATATGCAGTTAGGCTTGTCTATGGCAAAAATATACGATAGTCAAAGTAACGCCTCTATTTCCATGAGTGCGACACTTTATAACATATTGTATACATTAGCATTTTTTGCTTTAAATGGTCATATTGCATTGATACACGCTATATTAACCTCCTCTGAAGTCATACCTTATGGGGAGGTTGTTTTAAATCAAGCAGCATATCAAATGATATGGGATATATTTGTGCAATGTACTGTGGCAGGGATTCAGCTTTCGTTTCCGATATTAGCAGCAGAATTAATTTGTGAGATGGGTGTAGGTATATTGATGAAAACAATACCACAAATCAATGTATTTGTCATCAATATACAGGCAAAAGTGTTGATAGGAATATTGATACTTTTGATGATGTTTGTGCCTATGGAGGAATTTATAAGAGGGCTGGTACCGCAAACGATAGATAATTTTAGAGAAATACTACAATTGTTGAAATAGAGGAAATACGCCAATAAAGGGGGGAGAAGCGATGGCGGCAGATGAAAAAACCGAACAAGCCACCCCCAAGAAGCGACGGGACGAGCGAAAGAAAGGTAATATCTTTTTGAGTAAAGATGTTGTTGTTGTTTCGTCGCTTCTTGGTACATTTTTTTGTTTAAAGTTGTTGTTTCCAGGAATGTATGTAGCATTGAGGACGTTTTTGTTGCGGTATATGAATTATGCGGCAGTAAAAACAGAAGTAACAGAAGAATTTGTATCAGATATGACAATAGAGATGATAATAACGTTTGTGCGAGTGTGTGTGCCGCTTTTGATGATAGCAGTACTTTTGGCGATAGTAGCGACAGCAGCACAAACGAAGCTTTTGTTTTCAACAGATGCATTAAAACCAAAATTTAGTAGATTAAGTCCTTTGCAGGGATTTAAGAAATTATTTTCTTCAAAAAGTTTAGTAGAAGTATTAAAAGGGATTATAAAAATCACCATTTTAATATGTATCATGTATAATTTTTTTGTAGGGCAGTTGATTAACTTTGAAAGAACATTAAAATTAGATTTAGTTTCTTCTACAGTGTTTGTTTTAGATTGTGTTATAAAATTGATTATGAAAGTAAGTATAGCATTTATTGCAATTTCTGTATTTGACTATTTTTACCAGTGGTGGGACTATGAAAAGCAACTGAAGATGTCAAAACAGGAAGTAAAAGAAGAATTTAAGCAAACAGAAGGAAACCCTCAAATTAAAGGAAAGATTAGGGAATTACAAAGAAGAATGGCTATGTCAAGAATGATGCAGTCTGTTCCAGAGGCGGACGTAGTATTAAGGAATCCAACTCATTTTGCTGTTGCGTTAAAGTACGATGGAGAAAAAGATGCAGCACCTGTTGTAGTAGCAAAGGGGCAAGATGAGGTTGCATTGAGGATTATAAAAGTAGCAGAAGAAAACGGTGTTCAAGTAGTAGAAAATAAAGCAGTAGCGAGGGCATTGTATGCTATGACACAAGTTTCGGGTATGATACCAGAGGAATTTTATGGTACAGTAGCGGAAATATTGGTATATGTTTATAAACTCAATGGTAGAGATTTGACAGGAAAAAAGAAATAAAAGACTTATTTTTTACATATAACATTTTGATTGGAAAACGGTGAAAAATCTATGAAAAATGCTTTAAATTATATTGTATCCATATTTGTAATTGTTATAGTATTGTTGTTAATCATTCCACTACCAGCATGGTTATTGGATATGATGTTTATATTGAATATTTCTCTTTCTTTGATTATATTGTTAATTTCTATGCAAATCAAAGAATCACTAGAATTTTCTATATTTCCCTCCTTGCTTTTGATTACAACATTGTTCCGATTGGGACTAAATATATCTTCAACAAGATTGATATTGACAAAAGCAGGTGCAGCAGGTGCAGTAATAGAGGCATTTGGTAGTTTTGTATTGCAGGGAAATGTTATTGTCGGTGTTATTATATTCTTAATTATCGTATTAGTACAATTTTTGGTTATTACCAAAGGTGCA
>CAMXTM010000353.1 GCA_947246775.1 uncultured Clostridium sp.
TACTGTACCTTCTGCATCTGACATACTAGAGCGTACTACTAACTTAACATTATATTTTTTTGCCATTTCAACGGAACGATTATGCAGTACCTTTGCTCCTAATGATGCCAGTTCCAGCATTTCATCATAACTAATTTCATCTAGCTTTTTTGCATCTTTTACCACTCTTGGGTCAGCCGTATAGACTCCATCTACATCAGTATAAATTTCACACAAGTCTGCGTGCAATCTTGCGGCAAGTGCAACGGCTGAGGTATCCGAGCCACCTCTACCTAATGTGGTAATATCTTCGTATTTATTGACACCTTGAAAACCTGTAATAATGACAATATTTTTTCTATCTAATTCGTGTTCAATTCTACCCCTGCTGATTGTTTTAATACGAGCATTTCCGTACGTAGATGTCGTATCAATACCAACCTGCATTGCATTTAAAGAAATTGCTCTTGCGCCCAAGCTATTGATTGCCATAGCCATCAGTGCTACAGATTGCTGCTCTCCTGTAGAAAGCAACATATCCAATTCTCTTTTTGAAGCATTTGGGTTAATTTCATATGCTTTTTCTAACAATTCGTCTGTGGTATCTCCCTGTGCAGAAAGGACAACAACTACATCATTTCCTGCTCTTTGTGTCTCAATAATTCTTTTTGCTACGTTAAATATGCGCTCTTTATTGGCAACAGAACTGCCGCCGAATTTTTGTACAATTAACAATTTATAAACCTCCTGTCATTCTGAAATTAGCTGAGCGCCTGTTGTATCAGGTTTCAGCAATGTCAGTTGCCATTCATTTGGAATCGCTTTTAAATATGCTTGCATTTTATATTGGAATGTTTCTGCTTTTTCATCTGTTAAAACTGCCATAAGGGTAGAGCCTGCGCCACTTAAATACGTTGCTAATGCACCGTAATTTTTTGCTGCCTTAAAAATTCTATCCATATCTGGGATTAACTGGCTTCTATAGGGCTGATGGATACGGTCTTCTACAGCCATCGTTAAGTTTTGATAATTTCCAGAATAAATGGACGCTACCAACAGTGCTGCCCTTGATGCATTAAATACCGCATCTGCTTTAGTATAACTATCTGGTAGCACTCGCCTTGCATCATGGGTAGAAACAGGGAAATTTGGCACCATAATTGCAAATACTAACTCTTTTGGCAAGTCTAATTTGACATGGCACATTTCATTGTGGTCTATTGCACCTACTACCATGCCACCAAACAGTGCTGGATTAGAATTATCTGGGTGTCCTTCTATTTTTGCTGCAATTTGAGCAAGTTTATCTCTACTATAATGGCAACCAGACATATGGTTTGCCGCCAAAAGCCCTGCTACAATACAAGCTGCACTACTTCCCAATCCTCTTACCATAGGGATATAATCTTCTTGTATCAGCCTAACACCAGGCATAACGTTGCCTGTTTCTGCAAAAAAGTCTACCATTGTTTTATAAATCAAATTATTTTTATCCGTAGGGATTTCGATTTCTTGTTTTCTTTTAACAATGATTTCGACTCCCTCATCTATTTGCTCAAACCACAAGTGGTTATACAATTCCAGCGCAACACCTATGCTGTCAAATCCTGGTCCCATATTTGCCGATGTCGCTGGTACTTTTATGTGCATCATTCCTCAGGTACCTCCATTCTAATACGATTTCTTACTTCCATATCTTTAGAAAGCAGTTCTATTTTTTCTGCTAATGTTTTTTCTGTTTCGACTGCGGTAATTACAGCAAATTCATCACTTGCTTCTTCGATTGTGACAATTTCTCCGCCCTCAAAGACAGAAAGTGCTTTTTGTTGTTCTGCTGCTCCTCCTGCAATTCTAACAAGTGCTTTAACCGCCATATGGTCATTGGACAAGATTTCCATTTTTTCTGCTGTCCAATCGACATCAACGTGCAAGTGTTTATGTCTTGCAGCAGCAATTACATCAGATACAACAGCACTTGCGGTTGGCAAACTACCTGCTCCTCTACCATAAAACATCAAGTCACCTACCATATTACCTTTTACAAAGATTGCATTAAAAGAACCGCTTACGGTAGCAAGTGGGTGTTCTTTTGGCAAAAGCATAGGCGCAACAAATGCAGAAATGCCTTTTTGCTCATTTTTGCTCACACCTAACAATTTTATCACACAATTACACTTTTTGGCATAGGAAATATCCGTTTTTGTAATTTTTGTTATACCTTCTGTTAAGATTTCTTCAAAATTTGCTGTTTTGCCATAAGCTAAGGAAGAAAGAATCGCAATTTTTCGGCAAGCATCATAACCTTCTACATCTGCTGTAGGGTCTTTTTCGGCATATCCTAACTCTTGCGCTGTTTTTAAAACATCGTCAAATGCTAAACCGTTTTCTGTCATTTCTGTCAAAATATAATTTGTAGTACCATTTAAGATACCCATAACTTCTAATATCACATCTGCTGTCAAAGAACGATTCATAGAACGCAAAATTGGGATACCGCCGCCAACGCTTGCTTCAAATAAGAAATTAACATTTTTTTCTTTTGCAATGCGAAGTAATTCTGGACCTTTTGCTGCTACCAAGGCTTTGTTTGATGTCGTAACATGTTTTCCTTTTTCTAATGCTGCTTTTACAAATTTATATGGTACATCAACGCCGCCCATTACCTCTACTACTACTTGTATGCTGTCATCATTTAAAATGTCATCTATATTATGTGTTAATACTTTACTTACTTCATGGTCTGG
>CAMXTM010000354.1 GCA_947246775.1 uncultured Clostridium sp.
CCATCATAAATGGCGTTCCTATCAATATAATACTAGAATAATCCTTTGCATACTGCATAATCGTATCTGTTGCACCAAAAAGTTTTAGCATAGGCTCAAAAAACAAAAATCCTATCCCAAAAACAATCAAACCTAGCACAATCAGTATCGTAAGCATATTGCCCAATACTTTTTCTGCTACTTTAAAATTTCCCTCTCCCAAACGAATGGAAGCATAGGCACTACCTCCAGCACCTATCAACAGAGAAATCGCAAGCACAATTGTTACAATCGGAAATGCTACTGTTGTTGCGGCATTACCTTGATAGCCTACCCCTTGTCCAATAAATACTTGGTCTACAATATTGTATAAATTATTGACTAAAAATGATACCACAGAGGGTAGTGCAAAACTTTTTAATAGTTTTGCTACAGGCTCTATGCCCAGTGGGTTTTCCATTTCACTTTGTTTTGTCATCTTCTTTTCCTCCTTTCAAAATGACAACTCTATTTATCAATTACTTTGCACTGTGACTATAATAAAAATAGACAATACAAATGCAGTCAAAACCGCAATACTGCTATAAATTGTCTGCATTTGCTGTCATTTTATCATACTAACACATCTATTTTTGATATGCAATAACCGTTTCTGTTACAGCATATGTTCTAGTAAAATATGTACACCTACCGCAATCAATACAATTCCCCCTGCAACAGAAGCCTTTTTTTGCAAAAATGCCCCCAGATGTTTTCCTAGCATACCACCAGCATAACTAAATAAAAATGCTACAATACCTATCACCGCAGCCGCAAAAACAATCGGTACACTTAACATAGCAAAACTGACACCAACCGCAAGCGCATCAATACTTGTTGCTACTGCTTGCAATATCAAGTTTTTGTTTGTAAGTGCTGTAATTTCTTTTTGTTCTTCCTTTTGAAAACTCTCTAGTATCATATTTCCCCCTATCAGTGCCAAAAGGATAAAGGCAATCCAGTGGTCAAAGGATTCCATAACACTTTTAATGCTACTACCCAATAACCAGCCCAACAAGGGCATACAAAATTGAAATAAGCCAAAATAAATCCCTTGTTTGATAGCGTCCTTTTTTGCAAAATGACTTACAGATACACCATTTGCAATCGAAACAGCAAAAGCGTCCATAGCTAAACTAACGGCAATTAAAATAATCGTCATTTCTTCCATCTTATCATTCCTTTATGCTATATTCTTTTTATACACTATGCTAAAAAGAGCAAATATATTTCAGACTATCAAAGAACCTCATTTAGCCATAAAAAAATCTTTTATTTACCTTTTCCGATAATATCCAAAACAAATCATAGTCCATAGTGCAGGAATAACTGCATATCCAGCATTTACCTGCCCATGATTTATAAGAACATATCCACCACCTACAAATGTTAAAATCAAAAATATAATTCCAAAAATCAATGCAATCTTTTTCATATATACCTCCAAACGATAAGGTGTTTAAATGTATTGATTCGTTCTATCAGCAACATTCAAATAAGGGATTAAAAAAAGAATGTGTTCATCACACATTCTTCTTTATGGGAGTTACAGGGCTCGAACCTGTGACCCTCTGCTTGTAAGGCAGATGCTCTCCCAGCTGAGCTAAACTCCCTCAAACAGTTATCTTATTTATTTTGCTGACCCGTAAGGGAATCGAACCCTTGTTTCAGCCGTGAGAGGGCCGCGTCTTGACCGCTTGACCAACGGGCCTCAATTATTTTGATAAAAATAGCGGAGAAGGGATTTGAACCCCTGACACCGCGGGTATGAACCGCGTGCTCTAGCCAACTGAGCTACTCCGCCAAATCAATTACTTGTTTGCTACTTGACCTATTATAAAGGGCATTTTTTTATTTGTCAATACTTTTTTTTATATTTTTTTTATTTTTTTGACATTTTTAATTTTTTGCATTATTGACATAGAGTATTTCATTTGGCATAACCAAGCCAAGCTGTTGTCTTGCCACTTTTTCTATATACTCGTCACTATTATAATATTCTTTTTCTCTCAAATATTCTGCATTTTTTTCTTGTTCTTGTTGTATTTGTTCTAGTATTTGTTCTGCTTCTTGTTTATATTTGCCATATACGCTAAGTTGGCTACCTATGCCCACTGAAATCGCAATAAAAAATACTACCATGAAAAATAATATAATTGTTCTATCAAAAGGTCGTCTTCTTTTAGCTGGTTTTGATGCTTTTTTCATAATAATTCTCCTTCGTTATGGAAAAGACAGTGCCCCTTTTTGTATCTCTCTCTATTTCTTATGAAACAATATTTTTACATTTCTACGAAAATTTCTTTTCTTTATTTTTACATATCCTTTACAAAATTGCAACACTTTTTTCATTTTTTTGTGAATAAAAGTATTCGTTTTTTTAGCAGGTTTGCGTAATAAAATACAAATCAAGCGAAAAGGTGTTAACAATATTGTAATAAAAGTCACGATAATATAACGAATTAAGGCAACAATTTTGTCAGAAATTTTATTTACAATAGGGCTTACTGTAAAAAAGTACAATAACATTCCTAAAAAAGCACCTATAATAATAAAAAAACGTATTTCACCATGATTTTGTTGCAAAAGCATCATAAAAAGCAAAAATGCTGTGCCTATCCAATAAAAAGCATCTTCTAGTTGTATCAATATCATATTATGCGGTATCATTTTGCGAAATATACGCAAAGC
>CAMXTM010000355.1 GCA_947246775.1 uncultured Clostridium sp.
ATAGAAAACATAACAAATCCAAACAAAAAAGTCTGAATCTGCACGAAAACGGCTCAAAGCCGTTTTTTTATTTCAATTTATTTTTAAAATCTGATGGTGAAACACCAACTTGTTTTTTGAACACTCTAAAAAAACTACTATAAGTATTAAATCCTACTTTTTCGGATACTTCTGTAACAGAGTAAAGAGGTAATAATTGCTTTGCTAATTCCATTTTTTTATCTAAAATATACTTTTTTAATGATATATTTGTATACTTTTTAAAAGAATGACAAAGATAATATGTGCTAAAATGGAGCTCTGTTGATAATTCTGATAAAGAAAGTTCATTTCTAATATGGGTATCAATATATTGAATAATTTCAAAAATAAGAGTAACATTTTTATCTTCATGATAAGTAGAAGAATAAAAATCTGTATAACAAATATCAAATAAATGAGCAAGAAGCAAGCATAAAATACCTTTTTTATAAATATCATAGCCATTTGAAATTTTTGGCTCACCAAAATCATAAAACAAGCGAATAAGCTGTTCGCTTTGTTTGGTATTTAGTATACGTAAAGGAGAATGTATACTTTTTTGAAAAAAGTTTAACAAATTTGTTTCGGCAGAACTAACAAAATAGATAAAATCAGGCATAATATCAATACAAAAACGAATATAGTTTTCACTTGTGATTTCTACTTTATGCTGTTCAAAAATATTGATTAAAACTAATGAATTATGGATAATAGGATATTTTTTTCCACTCAATGTAATATATCCTAAAATTTCCTCTTTATCTTGTATCTTACTTTGAAAAAGTTGTATTTCATAAAAATCATGATACTGCAAAACATCATGATAAATATATTCTTCTTTTGCAGTATAATAAGAATAAAAAAAACGATTTTTAGATTCAAATTCAATTTGCTGTAAATAAATAGCACTCATAATAAAACTCCTTTCTATCATAAAATTCAATCATTATATCATTTAAACAATATCTGCAATATTAACAACAAATTTTACAATTGACAAAGACTATCTTTCACTATTATCTCCAAAAATTATATAGTTAGAACAATATTTGCAATATACAGAGCAATGTATAAAATGGACATATTGCTTTTTTATTTGTACAATAAGGACACAATAGAAACAAATCAGTCTTATTTGTTTTATAGTTAAATTTTTTATTTTCAGATATTTTATTATTTATTTTTCATCAATTTGTATAATCAAAACATGAGAAAGAAGGTTAAAAGTATGAATGATAAGTTAAATTATATGGATACCATCTCTCAGGGAGTATTTATTATTGGAACAAAAATGAATAAAAGTTATAATTTTATGACAGCTGCCTTTATTACACAAATTTCATTCAATCCTTGCAGTATTGCACTTTCCATAGCACAAAACCATTATACTGCGGAGTTGATTGAAAATCAAGGACAATTTTCAATCTCTGTATTAGCAGAAGGACAAGAATTAGAAGCCAAGAGCTGTGGTTATCAGTCTGGACGAGATTTTGACAAATCAAAACGTGTGAAATATCACATTACAGAACAAGATTTACCTGTAATTGAAGGAGTAGTTTCTTATCTGATTTGTAAAGTAAAACAGAGTGTAGTGTATGAAGATCATATTGTATTTCTTGCTGAAGTTGTAGAAGGAAAATATACAGACAAAAAGCCTATGATTTATATTTCAAAGAAGTTTTTCCCTTGAAATAAAACTAAAAATCATAAGTTTTATATATAGTATAAAAAGAAAGGAGAACAGAATAATGAGAGTAACTTCACATCCAGTATTAGGAGAAATAAAAGACATAGAATGGGTAAACATTACAGTTAATGGTAAACCTATGAAAGCAAAAAAAGGAGAAATGATATTGTCAGCATTGCTTGCAGAAGGAATGATTGTGAATCGCTATACTACAAAAAGGCATGAACCTAGAGGCTTATTTTGTGGTATTGGACAATGTACAGACTGCATGATGGTAGTAAATGGTATTCCAAATGTGCGTACCTGTATTACTCCAGTAGAAGAAGGCATGACAGTAGAAGTACAAGATGGTCTTGGAAAATGGAGGGGTGACAAATGAAACAGTGCGAAATGCTTATAATTGGTGGCGGTCCTGCTGGGCTTTCTGCGGCAATCGAAGCAGCAGAAGCAGGTGTGCAGGTAGTCATTGTAGATGCAAATGAAAAAGCAGGCGGTCAGCTTTTTAAACAAATACATAAATTTTTTGGTTCTAGTATGCACCGTGCTGGTACAAGGGGCATTGACATAGGAGAAGAACTTTTACAAAAATGTAAAGATTTAAATGTAGAAATTTGTTTGAATAGCCTTGTCATTGGTATTTATGCAGATAATGTTGTAGCAGTTGATGTAAAGAAAAGTTTAACAGAACATGAATTAATAAAAATGCAGGCAAAGAAAATTGTCATTGCAACTGGTGCTTCTGAAAATGCTGTAAAATTTCCAGGTTGGACATTGCCTGGTGTAATGGGGGCAGGTGCAGCTCAAACAATGGCAAACTTTCATAGAGTATTGCCAGGTAAAAAAGTGCTTATGATTGGCTCAGGTAATGTTGGTTTGATTGTATCTTATCAGTTAATGCAAGCAGGTGCAGAAATTGTAGGTATTGTAGAAGCACAACCTAATATCAATGGTTATGCTGTTCATGCTTCTAAATTAACAAGAGAAGGTATTC
>CAMXTM010000356.1 GCA_947246775.1 uncultured Clostridium sp.
GTTATTTTTATTATAAGCACAGCAATAAAACAAATGGTCTGCTAACAACAGACTCATTCCTTTTTTTACAAAAAAATAACAGCGTGCCAATTTTTTGACACGCCATTTTTATTTATTGTAGTTTTTCTGTAATGAGTGCTGCTAATTTTTCCGCCTCTTTTTGCATGACTTCTAGGTCTTTTCCCTCTATCATTACACGCACAAGTGGTTCTGTACCTGATGTACGAATCAGCACTCTACCTTCACCATTAAATTTTTGATTAAGATTTTCAATTGCCTCTCTAATTTCTACTACTTCCATATAGTCATTTTTTCTGCTATTATTTACTTTTGCATTTACCAAAACTTGAGGCATCGTTTCCATCATACTCGCCAACTCAGATGCCTTTTTACCTGTCTTTTTCATAACAGACAAAAATTGTATTGCTGTCAAGATACCATCTCCTGTGGTGTTATAATCCAAAAAGATAATATGTCCTGACTGTTCCCCGCCTAAATTATAATTTTTTTCTACCATTCTTTCCAAAACATATCTATCGCCCACATTTGTTTGTTCAATTTGTATGCCCTTTTGTTTTGCTAAAAGCGAAAGCCCCATATTAGACATGATTGTCGCTACAATGGTATCATTTTTTAATTTCTTTTGTTCTTTCATTGCCATGCCACAAATAGCAAGTATTTTATCTCCATCAATGAGTTCCCCATTTTCATCTACTGCAAGGCATCTATCCGCATCACCGTCAAAGGCAAACCCAACATCTGCATTATTTTCTTGCACAAAATCACATAAATCCTGTATATGTGTAGAACCGCAATTTTCATTGATATTTGTGCCATCTGGTTCATTATGTATAATACAAAGACGTGCTTTTAAATTTAACAGAGAAATTGGTGCTGCTTTATAAGATGAACCATTTGCACAGTCGATTGCTACCTTAATGCCCTCAAAAGTCATATCAGTTGACCGCTGCAAAAAAGAAATATAGTCTTCTAAAGCATCTTCTGCTACTGATTTAATACCAATATCCTTCCCTGTTGGCTGTGGCAGGGTATCCATATGGTTAAAAATAATGTCTTCTATTTCTTCTTCTAATTCATCTCTCAATTTGTAGCCCAAATGATTGAAAAATTTAATACCATTATATTCTACAGGATTGTGAGATGCTGAAATCATAACACCTGCATCTAATTTATACTTTCTTACTAAATAGGCAACAGCAGGTGTTGGTATAATTCCTACTTGTATTGCTTCTGCTCCTACAGAACAAATGCCTGCTACAAGTGCTGATTCCAACATATCCCCTGATATTCTAGTATCAAGTCCAACCAATATCCTTGGCGTATGCTTTTTTTCTTTTGTCAAAACATATGCCCCTGCTCTACCTAAATTATACGCTTGTGTACCAGTGAGTTCTGTATTTGCAATACCTCTTACACCATCTGTACCAAACAAAATTCCCATTATTAATTTCCTCCTAAAAATTCTATTCTTCTGCTACTGCTGGCTGTTCTATATCTGTCACATTCTGTTCTGGTTGTTGTTGTTCTTCTTCTACCTCTGTTTCTTGTTCTGTTTGCTGTTCTTTTTCCCTTATTGTTACAGTAATTGATGGTGCTTCTCCTACCAATGCAACACCCTCTGGTAACTCTATTTCTAATATAATATCATGCTCTCCTACTTCCAAATTTTCTACATTCGCAACAACATGGATACTACCTGTTGTAATTGCCGCTAATTCCCCCGCTGAACCTGTCAACTGCAAAGAAACGCTCTCTTCTGAAAGTTCATATTCATAATTTTGCTCATCTGCTCCCTGCAAGGTAGCTGTGGCACTTTGTACTGTAATTTGCTGGTTCTCTTCTTGCTGAATTACAACAGAAACTTCTGCCTCTAATGGTGTATCATTGCTTAACATAACACCATCTGGCAATATTTCATTTAATAAAAAGGATTCTACAACTGTTTGTGTTGCATCTGTTACATCTAATGCTGGCAAGGTAATTTGTTGCAAACGGTTTAACACCACTTCACTTCCAGCAATATTTACTGTTTTAGGTGACCATCTGATTTCAGCAATTTCATACCCCTGTGCAGGTGTTCCCTCTGTACTTGCCACTAAATTAACCATTTTATTTTTTTGTATTCCTATTGAAACCTGTACTTTAGATATATCCATTGTAACACCCTCTACCTGTTTGCCATTTTCATCATAGGCAACAGGCTCTGCCGTTACAACAACATCTTCTGATGCTTGTTGCAATTCTACCTCTACTTGTATGGTTTTTACACGACTAATAATAGATGCTGCACCAGAAACTTGCACAGAAGAAGGAGAAATTTGTGGCTGTAATGTAGTATAGCCATTTCCTACTTCTCCATCAATATGCACATCAATTGGAATCCTTTTTGCTGCAAGTCTTTCTATCATAATTTCTGCTTGCTCTGGAGATTGACTCACAATTTCAAAACCTGTTCCTGCAACATCAGGTAGTAAAAAAGAAATATCTAATGATGCAGTATCCCCTGATTTTACATTTCCTAATTTACTAAAATCTACTACTGCTTTAATACTATTCCTATACTGTGTTAATCTATCCAACGCTGTTCTTTGTGCTTTCACTTTTGCAGATACTTTCATATTTTCTAACTGCCCTTTATTCAATATCGTTAAACCCTGTTTTGTCAAAGCATCT
>CAMXTM010000357.1 GCA_947246775.1 uncultured Clostridium sp.
GGGGGCAGGTTTTAAAGGCGGAGAAATTGTACCATCTTTTTTTGTAGGTGCAACGTTTGGTGCAACAGTTAGTAATCTTATGGGATTAAGTCCCTCCTTTGGTGCAGCGTTGGGCATGGCAGCATTGTTTTGTGGTGTAACGAATTGTCCATTATCAGCAATTATCCTTTCTGTAGAGCTGTTTGGAGGGGAGCATATCGCTTACTATACACTTGTTTGTGCTATTAGTTATATGCTTTCTGGTTATTATGGTTTGTATAGTGAACAAAAAATTATGTATTCAAAAGTAAAACCAGAATTTATCAATAGAAATGCAGAATAATAATTTTATGCATTATTTTATGCATAAATGTATAAAACAAGATAAAATATGCTATAAAATCAATATTTTTATAAAAAAAGCTTGCATTATATTCATGTAACAAGTATAATTGCTAATGATGATAAATTAGTTAATGATTTAGGAGGAAGTATCATGAAAAAGTATTTCAAAACTGTATTCGCATTGGCAATGACAGCAACTATGATGTTTGCAGTCGCAGGTTGTGGTGGTTCATCAGACCCAAGTACAAACGAGGGAGATGGACAAGAACAAGCAACTTCTGGCGATGTTCTTATTATGGGAACAAATGCAGAATTTCCACCATATGAGTTTTATGAGGGTCAAGATGTTGTTGGTATTGACGTAGAAATTGCAAAAGCTGTAGCAGAAAGTATGGGAAAAGAACTAAGTGTAGAAGACATGGCTTTTGACTCTATTATTCCAGCAATTTCAGCAGGCAAAGTGGATATTGGTGCAGCAGGTATGACAGTGACAGAAGAAAGACAAGCATCTGTTGATTTTACAGATACATATGTAAAAGCATCACAAGTCATTATGATAAAAGCAGATAACACAGAAATTGCTGGTGCAGATGATGTAGAAGGTAAAGTAATTGGTGTACAGCTTGGCACAACAGGCGACCTTTATGCTTCTGATGTTACAGATAGTGTAGAAAGATACAACAAAGGTTTTGAAGCAGTACAAGCACTTTCACAAGGTAAAATTGATGCAGTTATTATTGATGACCAAGTTGCAAAAGCATTAGCAGCAGATAATGAAGATGTAAAAGTATTAGATGAACCATTTACAGAAGAAGAATATGCTATTGCAGTAAAAAAAGGCAATACAGAATTGGTAGAACAAATCAATGAAGCATTAGCAGAGTTAAAAGAAAGTGGTAAATTACAAGAAATCGTTGACAAATATATTACAGCGGAATAATTAAAAAGGCATAATAATTACCCACCTTAGTATACTCTGGTGGGTAATTTTGTAAATGAAAGTGGTATGATGTGAGAGGAGGATTTTATGGGTATAATAGAAATGCTTCAATATGAATTTGTTAGAACCTTTATTACAGATGATAGATATTTATTTTTTGTAAATGGCTTTTTTACAACAATGGAAATTACTATTTTTGCTGTTATATTAGGTGTTGCAGTAGGGTTTTTAATTGCCATTACAAAATCAACCTATGAAATGACAGGAAAATTGAAATTCCCTAATGTATTGTGCAATATTTATTTAACAGTAATTCGTGGTACACCAACAATGGTACAAATTTTGATATTATTTTTTATTGTTTTTTCTAGTATTAATAATAAAATACTTGTTGCAATCCTTGCTTTTGGTATTAACTCAGGTGCTTATGTTGCCGAGATTGTACGTTCAGGTATTATGTCTATTGATAAAGGGCAAATGGAGGCAGGTAGAAGTTTAGGTTTTACCTACATACAAACCATGATTTATATTATATTGCCACAAGCACTAAAAAATGTTCTTCCTGCATTGGGAAATGAAATGATTGTATTGCTTAAAGAAACGGCGATTTCTGGCTATATTGCAATACAAGATTTGACAAAGGGCGGAGATATTATCAGAAGCCGTACATATAGTCCATATTTTCCACTGTTGACTGTAGCAGCAATTTATTTAATCGTTGTTATGATTATGTCAGCAGGCGTAAATAGATTGGAAAGGAAGTTGAGAAATAGTGACCACTGATAGTTTAATAAGTGTACAACATTTAGACAAAGAATTTGGAGAGATGAAAGCGCTTTCTGATATTAACACAGAAATTAAAAAGGGAGAAGTTGTTGTTGTGATAGGACCTTCTGGTTCTGGAAAGTCAACCTTTTTGCGCACAATTCAAGCGCAAATGCGCCATAATCATATCTGCCATGATGTGATTGCCATCGACAATGACGAGGTACTTCTCCTTATGTTGAAAGAAATGTATGCCCATGAAGGGATGCACTGCGATACCTGTACCAATGTTTCGGTACTGATGGAGCTGATACGAAAAAAGGAATACAGCCTGCTTCTGACGGATCTGAATATGCCTGAGATAAGCGGTTTTGAACTGCTGGAACTGTTGCGCTCATCCAATGTAGGCAACTCGAAGAGTATTCCCATAGTCGTGACAACCGCTTCGGGCAGTTGCAGCAAGGAGGAACTTATAGGGCGTGGATTTGCCGGATGCCTGTTCAAGCCGTTCTCCATATCCGAACTGATGGAGATTACGGATAAATGCGCATTAAGCAGCATATTGGATGAAAAGCCGGATTTTTCCACTCTGCTATCTTATGGCAATGAATCCGTCATGCTGGAAAAACTGATAGCGGAAACCGAAAAGGAAATGC
>CAMXTM010000358.1 GCA_947246775.1 uncultured Clostridium sp.
AATATTCTTAAAAGTTCATCTGTGTCGTCTGCGCCCCATGCTGCGTCAAAACTGATAGATACTTTTTGTTCTGAAGTATCTACACAATATATTGGCAATTTTCTTTCTGCTTCTGCAATATGAAAAACAGATTGTACTGTTGGCGGAATCATATGTAAAGCAAGAGCAAACGCTGCAATTCCTCCGATAAAGCAAGCTATTTTTTTCTTTGTAACAACAATTGATTTGATAATTTTCATAATTATACCCTCCTAAAGTAACATGTTCTTTTTTCAATATATTCTAAATGATATTATGATTATGCAAAAAAAATCCCTTTTTCCCACTATAAGGGAAAAAAGGATTTTCAATTATCATTTAGAATATTGTGTAAATACGTAATTTTTCAATTCTATTTTTGTCAACTTCTTCTATTACAATTTTAACATTATCTGTTTCTACAGTTTCTCCTCCATCGGGTAAAGAACCTAATACACCAATCACATATCCACCTATGGTGTCAAAATCTTCTGATTCTAAATGTAATCCTATCATTTCGTTGACATCTTCCAATTTTGTAGAGCCATCAACAACAAACTCATCTTCTTTTATGACTTCTATTTCTTCTTCCTGTTCGTCATATTCGTCTGCGATGTCTCCAACAATTTCTTCTACCATATCTTCTAATGTAACAATTCCTGATGTACCACCATATTCGTCTAATATGACAGCAATACGAATACGGTTACTTCTCATTTCGGAAAACAATTCTGAAATAGGCTTACTTTCATAAGTAAAAAATGGTTCTCTCATGCAGTCTGTAATATTAAAATGTTCTTCGTCCATAAATATAATATCTTTTACATATAAAATACCTATAATATTGTCTACACTTTCATGATAAACAGGAAGTCTGGAAAAACGTTCTTCTTTAAATACAGAAACAATTTTGTCGTATGTGATGTTATCTTCTATACAAACCATATCTGTACGAGGTATCATAACATCTTTTGCTTTAGAATCACCAAAGTCAAATACATTGTTAATCATACGACGCTCATCTACTTCTAAAACACCTTCTTCATGGCTTACATTGACCATTGTTTTGAGTTCTGCTTCTGTAATGGTAGGTGTTTTTTCTGATGAATTGCCGCCTAATGCTTTAATTAAACCGCTTGTAATTAAATTCATTACTTTTACAACAGGTGTTGAAATTAACACAATGGCAGAAATAATATTAGATACCATTAAAGATACTTTTTCTGCATTTTGTGATGCCAATGTCTTTGGTGTAATTTCTCCAAATATCAATATAATAATGGTAATCACCATAGTAGCAGCACCAACACCAGATTGACCACCTAGTAAAGATACAGCAATCATTGTTGTTAAAGCGGCAGCAGCATTATTTACTAAATTGTTTCCAATCAATATAGAACTTAACAGTCTGTTAGGGTCATCTATTAACTTTTGAACTTTATCAGCATTTTTTACATTTTCTTCCACCATATTTCTTAACTTAATCTTGTTTAGAGAAGTTAAGGCTGTTTCTGATGCAGAAAAAAATGCAGAACCACATACCAAAATCAATAAAATTAATATAAGCCACCAACTGCCGGGGTCTTCCACTAAAATCACACTCCTAAAATATAAATAATAATCATATTAGTTTACACGTTAAAACATTATACCAGAAACTGATTGATAATGCAAATAAATCTATTTTTTTGCAACACCTGTGCGAATTGCTGCCTCTCCTACTGCTTTTGCAATGGCAGATACGACTCTTTTGTCAAAAGGAGATGGTATCACATAATCTTCTGTTAGTTCTTCTGCTGGAATTAAATCTGCAATAGCATAGGCTGCCGCTAATTTCATTTCTTCGTTAATGTCTTTTGCACGCACATCTAATGCACCTCTAAATATACCAGGAAAAGCTAATACATTGTTTATTTGGTTTGGAAAATCAGAACGCCCAGAACAAGCTACTCTTGCACCTGCTGCTTTCGCCTCATTAGGTAATATTTCAGGTACAGGATTTGCCATAGCAAACACAATAGGGTCTTTTGCCATAGTGCCTATCATTTCTGCTGTTAATAGCTTTGGTCCAGATACTCCAATAAATACATCTGCATTTACAATTACTTCTGCTAATGTTCCTTTTTTATTGTAAGGATTTGTAATTTGTGCTAGTTCTGTAAAGGCATCATTCTCGTATGTTTCTCCTTTGTGAATTGCTCCACAACGGTCAACCATAACAATATCTTTAATGCCTGCTTGTAATAATAATTTCGCAATAGCTGTACCAGCACTACCCGCTCCAGAAATAACAACAGAAATTTCACTTTCCTTTTTATCAACAATGCGTAGTGCATTTTTTAAGCCTGCAAATACGACAACTGCCGTACCATGTTGGTCATCATGAAAAATAGGAATATCTGTTACTTCTTTTAATTTTCGTTCAATTTCAAAGCATCTTGGTGCTGAAATATCTTCTAAATTGATACCACCAAAACTGCCAGAAAACAAACGAATTGCATTTACAATTTCATCTACATCTTTGGAACGAACACAAAGTGGTATGGCATCAATATCAGCAAAACATTTAAAAAGGGCTGCTTTTCCCTCCATAACAGGCATACCTGCTTCTGGGCCAATATCGCCTAATCCTAATATTGCTGTACCATCTGT
>CAMXTM010000359.1 GCA_947246775.1 uncultured Clostridium sp.
GGGGCGATACTATGACAAAGTTTGAAAAGATTTATTTATTTTTAACTCTTTGCTTGGTCATTATTGCATTGCTCTCTTATTTGAAATAATAAGGGTAATACTTGCAATAAAAAACTACCCATCACAGTTTCGCACACTTGGGTAGGGTAGTTTTTCTATCAAAGTAGAGCGAGAGCTTACCACTTTGTGGTCGGCTACTCTTTTTTATAAGCAAATTATAACACAACAAAATGTGTTTTGTAAAGCACTTATCATACAATAGGTGCTTTTTTTATTCTACATTACTTTTTGGGTCAAGTTTTATGCCATCTTTTGCAATGGAAAAATCCACGTGTTCTCCCAGTGCAACACTATATTTTGTAGGCTCTGCTACATAGCCAATTTCCTGTCCTTTTTTGACTTTGTCTCCTTCTTTGACTACAACACCCTCTTGCAACTGGCTGTATGTAGTCTGCCAGCCGTTATCATGATTTATCACTACTGTAATTCCTCTTTCGTCATCTGTTTGAATACTTTCCACTGTACCATCTTCTGATGCTTTTACTGCATCACCTTTTTTTGCTCCAATAGAAATATGGTCATTTGTGCGGTATTGGTCTAAGGTAGCGTCATAAATTGCATGGTCAGCGCTATAGTCCATAACAATATTTCCAGCTAAAGGCATAGCAAAAAGTGGTTCGTTTTCTATAATGTTTGCACTTTGTGTGGTTTGTTGTTCTGTATTTTCCTTTTGTGTAGTTTGTGTCTGTTGTTTTGTGTCATTTGGTAAAGGTTTTGCCTCTGCTGTTGTCTGTTCAGCAGGCTCCGTTTGCTCTATTACCTCTAGTTCTTGTTCTCTTTGTGCAATAGCTTCTTCTAGTACAGGCGTTTGATTCATAATGACTTGATGTGCCGCTTGACGCTGTGTTGACTGCGTTGTATTCTGTGAAGTTGTATCTTGATCTTGACTGGTGTTTCTGCCTGCAAAATAATATATGCCAGCAGCAATTACTACTACAGCAAGACAACCCCACAGTATACGATAATAGTTTTTATTCATGTGTAACACCTCCAAAAGTTTTCAGTCGAAATCAATTTTCGACAAACACAAATACATTTCACTTTTTCGTAAAATATATTCGTTATAGTATTACCCCAACTTATATTCTTTTATTCAAAATCATTTATAATTCTCAAAAGAAATACCTGTATAGTAATGTTGCAATATTTGTTTATAATTTTTTCCCTCTTTTGCCATAAATTGCGCACCATATTGGCTCATGCCTGCGCCATGTCCATAGCCCTTTGTAGTAAATATCATTGTGTTATTTTGTGACTGTATAGTAAAATTACTACTACGCAAGCCAAGTGTCTCTCTCACTTCTCTACCTGAAAGGATTTGATTACCAACTTGTACTTGCTGCACATATCCTGCGGGAGTATAGCTCAATATTTTTATTTGCTGTGCAAGGGCTTTGCTATCCAACAAAATGTCACGATATTTGTCACAAAAACGCTTTACTACTTCGTCATTTGTCAAAGAAATACTTTTTTCAAAATCAGGAGCATTTTTGTCCAAACTGCTATCTACACTTTTTAAATAGGGAATTTGCTGTTGCCACACATTTTCTGCTGACTCAGTTTTTCCTGCACTTTCGGCATGAAATACAGCTAAAATCGGTTCGTTATCATACACCATAATTTGTCCCCTTGTTTCATCTACTGCCTCACTAATTTTGCTATAGTAGTTTTGGAAATTATCTCCCCATTTTTGTTGCATTTGTTCTAGGGTAATATAGGCTTGTCCGATGTCATAGGGTACATCAGTGCTGTTGTTTTCCTGCATTTTGCGTACAGCATAGGTACGTGCCGAAACGGCTTGTGCCTTGAGTGCCTCTTTTTCAAAAAGGGCTGGCATTTCCGCTGCAACTACACCTTTGATATAATCTTCAAATTCGTCATTGTTTTGTCTGATGATTTCAGGAGAAGCAAGCTCTACGTTTTCAGTAGTAGATGGCGCTGTTGGAGTTGTATCGTTGGAGTGTCGGGAACAGTATGTAATTAGCACAGGTAGCACTATCATCGCAAGAATAATATAAACAAAAAACATTGTTGTTATTTTTTTAAACACAAAAACACACCCTTTCTATATAACATATGATAAAAAAGCGTGTTTCAGACCTATAAAGAAAAAGCTCCTTTTGCGTTTGTTTTTGTTAGAATTGGCTTGTTTTGTAGCTAAAATTCGGCGTTTTATATTAAAAAAAGCTTGATTTGTTTAAAAAACGATTATAAAATGCGTGTCAAACACTTCCTAAAAATAGATTGCATTTTAAAAGGAACTGTGCTACAATAATAAAAGAAAAGTACCCACTCCAAAAGTGGATACCAACTGATTGGGACAAATGTCCTTACGGACACCGCCTATCCTGTGTGGAAGACAGGATAGGCATTTTTACTTTCTCGTATTGAGAAAAGTAAGTAACGCAATAATAACGCCACTAGAGGTAATTAGTAAACCTAATATACCGATAAAGATTGAAATAATCTCATAAGCAGTCATATGCGCCACCGTTGCCAAAAATCTATAAACATCTATAAAAACATCTATAAATCTTGTTTGCTTCCCTGTTCTACGAGTTCGATTTTGAAAACGATACTGTATTCTACTCTCGTTTGGT
>CAMXTM010000360.1 GCA_947246775.1 uncultured Clostridium sp.
ATAAAAAAGGCTTATCATCATTCAGCCTTGCTCGTATAGCGGACTATCTTGATTGCTCTGTAGACTATTTACTAGGGTGTACAAATGACCAGTCTACAAACAATATTAGTCATAGTAGCGTTAACGTTGTACGGGGTGATAATTCTGGTACTGTTACAAGTTCTATTTCTACTTCTATAGAAGAAAAAAAAGACTTATCAAAAGAAGAAATAGGAATATTAGATGTATATCGTTCGTTAGATATTCGTGATAGAACAAAATTTATGAATTTTGTTTTTGAAATGGAAGATAAAATCAATAAAGAATAAAATAATTAAAATTTGAAAGGAGTAATATATAATGGTTTTAAATGATATATCAGTTGATTGTAAAATTCTTAGTGATTTTTTCAAAGAGATAAGTTATTTTACTGATTTATTGGAATTATATAAACAAACAATTGAACCTCATTGTAATAATACTATACTAATACCTGTTTCAGAACAAAAATATTATATGGATACTGTCTATGATTTAGCAGAAAACGTACATAATTATTCTTGGAATATAGCTACAACAACACAAAAATTTTTATCATCTTGTCAATTTCACTCTGATACTCTTAATGAGAAATTAAGAATATTCTTAAATTGCATAGAAGAATTTATGCTTTTATCTGCTAAATTTAATGTATATAAAAATACACCAAAACACTATAGTTATGCCTCAAGTTTATACAGCAAACTTGAAAAAACATATAACTGTTATATTACTTTGTATTCAAATGTCTCCTTTTTCAAATCTATTATGTCAGAATTATATAATGAAGTACCTGAACAAATACAAGACAATCCTGATTATATAGAACTAAATATACAATCCAATAAAGAAACTTCTATTTTACCAGAAGATATATCAAAAAACTATTACATACAAAAAGTAGAAAGTGGTTCGATATTTTTTTCAATTGTAGCAGCATCACCGTTTATAATAGCAATTGTTAAAACAATTGATTATTGTGCTTCTATATATTACAAACATAAAAATAATCATATAGCTTTAAAAATAGCAGAAAATGAGTTAGAAAAAGCACAAATTATGACAAATTTATTAAAACAATATCAAGAACAAGGACTCAATATTGAAAATAATGGAGAAAAACTTGAACAAATTGAAAAAATCTTTACTACAACAATGAAATATCTTAGTAGTAATCCATCTGGAAAACTAAATGATAAAGACTACGGGATTCAAACTGAACCAACATTATTAACAAATAGAAATTTACAAGAAACAATTACCAATGAACCAGAATCATCTACTGATGAGTAAATTTATGTAAATCATTAATTAAATTTTCTGTAAATTTTCTTAGTAAATAAATATATAGGTCACCAAATACAATAGGAACAAAAGGGTTAAGAAATAAAGAACTTGATTTGTATAACACCACATATAAAAAGTTTTTTATTGCAAACATATATACTTGATATTTAGTCATATTACCACTCCTTTTTTATTTAGTATATCATAAATAGAATTGTATGGGTACAATTTTATAAAAGTAATCAAAAACTTGACACTTATGATGTTATCTTTTATACTAGTTATAGGAATTTGAGGACGGAACGGGCAGCCGTCACCCTTTGTTAGGAGATGTGGGAGTGTCGCCCCACCTTATTTCTATAACTATTTTAGCTATTTATTTTAACTGTCATTTTTTGGCAGTTTTTTTATTTATAAATAATCTATTGTAAAATTGGACGAATCATGCTAAAGTCAAAGTAATAAATAATAAAAGGAGTGGAATAAATGCCCACAATAAGTATGTTTTATGGAATTATTATTCGTATGTATGCAGAAAAAGGTGGTCAACACAATATACCACATATACACGCTGGTTTTAGTGGTCATGAAGTTGTTGTTGATTTAGATGGCAATGTGATAGAAGGTAAATTTCCAAAGGGTAAAATGAAATTGTTGTTAGCATGGATTGAAATTCATCATGATGAATTAGAAGCTAATTGGAAACTTCTTTGTGATGGCGAACCTGCATTTAAAATTGAACCATTAAAATAGGAGGTGCTTTTATGAATCCTAGACCAATCGATGTAAAAGTATTAGATAACTATGAGCTTCTTATACTTTTTCAAAATGGAGAACAAAAAATATTTGATGTAAAACCTCTTTTACAATTACCTCTTTATCAACCTTTACAAAATAAAACTTTATTCTATTGTGCAAAAGCCGATGGAATGTGTGTCTATTGGAATGATGATATAGATATTTGCCCAGATATGCTTTATACGGATTGTTATTCCTTACAGACAGAAAATGTAAAAGTATAAATGTTGAAATCATATAGAAAAACTAAAAGATAAAATTGAAAAAAGCCCTTGCTGCTGCTAACAAAAAAGGGCTTTTTCAAAAAAAAATTAATATAATAGGGTATCTTTCTATTTATTATATCAAAGCCGTCCTACAGTTTCAAGTTTTTTTATAAAACAAGAAAGGATTGATATAATATGGCAACGATTAGAAAAAGAGGCAACTCTTATCAAATCAGAGTATCTTGCGGTTCAGATATTTATGGTAAAAAAATCATAAATTCCACGACTTGGAAACCAGATGAAAAAATGACATCTCGTCAAATAGAAAAGGAATTAAACAAAGTCGCTGT
>CAMXTM010000361.1 GCA_947246775.1 uncultured Clostridium sp.
AAGTTAAAAAGAAAAGAGAACAAACGTGAAAGTATAGGAGGAAAAACAAATGAAAGAGTTAGCGAAAAATTATGACCCTTCAATCGTAGAAGAACGACTATATCAACAGTGGCTGGAAAGAAAATATTTCCATACAGAAATTGATAAAACGAAAAAACCATATTGTATTGTTATGCCACCACCAAACATTACAGGACAACTGCACATGGGACATGCTTTAGATAATACCATACAGGATATTTTAATTCGTTGGAAAAGAATGGCAGGCTATAATACACTTTGGTTGCCAGGTATTGACCATGCAAGTATTTCTACAGAATTAAAAGTAGTACAAAAAATGGCAGCAGAGGGCTTAACAAAGGCAGATGTTGGCAGAGAAGGCTTTTTAGAGAGAGCTTGGGCATGGAAAGAAGAATACGGCGGCATTATCTTAAATCAAATTAAAAAATTGGGTAGTTCCTGTGACTGGGAGAGGGTTCGCTTTACAATGGACGAGGGACTTTCTGACGCTGTACTAGAGGTATTTGTAAGATTGTATAAAAAAGGTTTAATTTATAGAGGCGAAAAAATTATTAACTGGTGTCCAGAGTGTCAAACAACAATATCTGACGCAGAAGTAAACCATGTAGATACAGCAGGACATTTTTACCATGTAAATTACCCTATTGTAGGCAGTGATGAGAAATTACAGCTTGCTACAACACGTCCTGAAACCATGTTAGGCGATACGGCTGTAGCAGTACACCCAGATGATGACAGATATAAACACTTGATTGGTAAAAAATGTATTTTACCTTTGGTTGGTAAAGAAATACCAATTATAGCAGATAGTTATGTTGATAGAGAATTTGGTACAGGTGTTGTAAAAATCACACCAGCACATGACCCTAATGACTTTGAAGTAGGTTTGCGTCATGACTTAGAAAGAATCAATATACTCAACGATGATGGTACAATGAACGAAAATGCGGGAAAATATCAAGGCATGGATAGATATGACGCAAGAAAGAAAATTGTTGAGGAATTAAAAGAGCAAGGCTATTTAGTAAAAATTGAAGATATTACCCACGCAGTAGGAACACATGAAAGATGTAATCAAATTGTAGAACCTATGATAAAACTGCAATGGTTTGTAAAAATGGAAGAATTAGCAAAACCAGCTATTGATATTTATAAAGATAAATCTTTGCGTTTTATTCCTGATAGATTTGGTAAAGTATATTTGCATTGGTTAGAAAATATTAAAGATTGGTGTATTTCTCGCCAACTTTGGTGGGGACATAGAATCCCAGCGTATTATTGTGACGAATGTGGTCACATTACTGTTTCTAAAACAACACCAGATAAATGTGAAAAATGCGGCTGTACTTCCTTAAAACAAGATGAAGACGCATTAGATACCTGGTTCTCTTCAGCGCTATGGCCTTTCTCTACTTTGGGCTGGCCTGATGAAAATGCAGAAGATTTAAAACATTTCTATCCTACTAGCGTATTAGTAACAGGATATGATATTATATTCTTCTGGGTTATTAGAATGACCTTTTCTGGCATGGAATGGATGAAACAAACACCTTTCCATGATGTATTTATACATGGATTGGTAAGAGATGACAAGGGCAGAAAATTCTCAAAATCATTGGGTAATGGTATTGACCCACTAGAAGTTATTGATAAATATGGTGCTGATGCCTTGAGATTGATGCTTATTACAGGAAATGCGCCAGGAAATGATATGCGTTTCTATTGGGAAAGATTAGAAGCTAGTAGAAACTTTTTAAATAAGTTGTGGAATGCGTCCCGTTTTGTGCTGATGAATTTGGAAGAAGAATTGCCAAAAGAAATGCCTCAAAACTTGACATCTGCTGATAAATGGATACTTTCTAAAGTAAATACCTTAGCAAAAAATGTAGAGGAAAACATGGAGGGCTACGAACTGGGTATTGCGGCACAAAAAGTGCATGATTTCCTTTGGGACGAGTATTGCGACTGGTATATTGAAATGGTAAAACCACGTCTTTACAACAAAGAAGATGACACAAGAATTGCTGCACTTTGGACATTAAAAACAGTATTGATTACTGCATTAAAATTGTTGCACCCATATATGCCATTTATTACAGAAGAATTGTTCTTAAATGTACAAAATGAAGAAGAAAGTATTATGATTTCAGAGTGGCCTACCTTTAAACAAGAATGGGATTTTGCAGAAAATGAAAAAGAAATTGATGTTATCAAAGAAGCAGTTAGAAATATTCGTAATATTAGGGCAGAAATGAACGTAGCACCATCTAAAAAGGCGCAAGTATTTGTGGTAACAGATAACAAAGAGACGGCTGAGATATTTGAAAAAGCAAAAGTATTTTTCAAGACATTGTCTTATGCAAGCGATGTTTCTGTGCAGGCTGATAAAAATAATATTGGTGAAGATGCAGTTTCTGTTGTGATTCATAATGCGGTTATTTATATGCCATTTGCAGAATTGGTTGACATTGCAAAAGAAGTAGAGCGTTTGGAAAAAGAAAAACAAAAATTGCAAAAAGAAATAGAAAGAGTAGAAAAGAAATTAGCAAATGAGGGCTTTGTGGCAAAAGCGCCAGAAAAAGTAATAGAAGAAGAAAAAGCAAAAGAAGTAAAATATAGAGCAATGCTTGCT
>CAMXTM010000362.1 GCA_947246775.1 uncultured Clostridium sp.
TCATATCTGTCTCTGGAAAATCTGTCTAATTTATGTACAATAAGATATTGAAATTCCTTTTTGCTGCTGTCTGTAATCATCTCTTGAAACGCTGGACGGTTTGCTGTGGTAGCTGATTTTGCAGAATCTGTGTAGCTTCTAATGATGGTATAACCATTGTCTTTTGCATATTTTGTGCAAGCTCTTATCTGTGCATCTATGCTTTCTTCCCTTTGGTTTGTGCTAGAATAACGGGCATAAATGACTGCCTTTTTTAATTTCTTCATATATAAAACTCCTTTCATCTATATTTTTGTAAATAATATAGGCTTCAAAGAAATTTGGTTTCATGTTACATAGTGTCGTCAGGGACGTCACTTTTGAAAAATTATTTTATTTTTATTGTGTTATCTGCTCATGTATGTTATAATACTATACATGAGCAGGTAATTAATTTAGTATAGCTTATTTTCTTCTAACATAGCAGCAAAGACTTTTAAATATGGTTTGTATATATTGTTATCTATATTGACTATAAGAGGTCTTTCATTAAAGTAAGATATGTCTTTCCCTTGAAAGCGTTGTTTGCCAATAGAATTTAGTTTTTCTCTTGAATAAGTATTTTGTAATTTCATAAATCTAAGTCCTCCTGTTCATGTGGTTTGTATAATTCATGTTTGACTGCAATGCCATCAATGCGACGTTCTCCATTAGACTTTTTACCTGTTTTATATGGTATTCCTAAATTGTCTAATGTAGTTCTGATGTCTCTGCTAAATTGTCTGCGGTCAAGGTGATTAGGGATTGGAATTCCCTCTTTGCAAAGCCATAATAAGTAAATTTCTGATAATTCTTTATAGGTAATATGACTTGCTGGGGATTCGTAAATTTGTGTTTCTACAAACTCTCTAATAGGATTGTTATGATGACAAAACTCACGACTTGCTTCGTTACACGCTTTTGAAGACACAAAATTGTATTTGTTTTGACGTAATTCTTTTAGACCTTCTAAAGCAAAATTAAAAATGCCTGGTAACTCTTTTATTAGTTTTTGTGCTAAAAATTTATCTTGTTCTTCTGGTTTAAAAATTCTGGTAAATGGGATTATAATAAGCCTACGTTCCATGCCATAACTGGTATCATTAATATTAGGCAAATGATTGACAGCAATGATAATTTTGCACTTTGGATGTAAAGAAAAAGTATCCCCATATTTATATTCAGCAAAGCAGCTATCTCCTGCTACAACAGCTTTAAATACTTCAGAAGAAAAAATATTTGCTTTAAAATTGCCTTCTGACACAATGTTTACTCTTTTATCAAGTAAATCAACTACTTTAAAGGAGCTACCTAAACTAGATATTGGGAGGTTAGAAACATTTTCATTACCCACTAATGCGGTTAATATGCTTAACAAAACACTTTTACCATTTGCACCACTCCCGTGCAGTATAAACGCTTTTTGTGCCTTTGTAGATGATGTAAGGCAATAACCAAATAGTTGTTGAATTAATCTAACTCTTTCCTGGTCATCTTCAAAAACTTCATTTAAAAATTTGATAAAATGAGGACATTCTGCATTTTTATCGTATATAATTGGCAGTTGTATCGTTGATAAAAATTCTGGTGTATGTTTTTTTAGATTGAACTCTTTTAGGTCAAATAAACCATTCTTTAAATTCAAATAACGTTTGTTTTGATTAAACTCTCCTTTTAATAGCGTTTCTAGTTGTAATGTTTCTAAACATTTTTGTTTATAGTTTGTTTTCCAGCAATCTGGTACAATAGTATGCATTATTTCTCTAGCAATAGCACTTACTTCTTCATTGGAAATACGAGTGTATACTCCATTTTGATATACATAAAAATGTTTATCAATAGGGTAATAAACAATGTGTATTTTTTGTAATAAGAAGCGACAAAATTCGTTGAAATTGATAGTAGTAACCTTTCCCTTCTCATCTAAATAAATACCATTTTTCATACTCATCAGTCCTTTCGTTAATGAATTTATATTTTTATCATAGCACACTTTTTCTTAGTCACCTAACGTCTCGCGGAACGGCGATTTTTTTTGTATTTTATTCTACACTTTTACAAAGTATTGTGATATTATAGTAGATATAACTATAAAATGCAGAATAAAATTCACTTATTTTTATTATAAAATATTATTTTTATTATTCACTAAGATTTTAGAGTGGGAGTTGGTAAATATGTACAAAAAACAAAAGAGGGTCAGGAGTACAAAAGCACAAGTAAAATATCAAGAGAAAGTGATAAGAGAAAAATTAGAAGAATTTCTAAAAAATCCACCATCTTATAAATTCCATATTTTTTTTGAGCAAATTTGTGAGTATTGTGAAAATATGTCAGAAGAAGAATCTAAAAAATTATTCTACAATGCTTTATGATGCTTTATATTATAAAAGTGATATACGATTATATTCTTTTAAAAATTCATGTATGTCAGCTCTCAAAATAAAAAGAGAAGCAAATATTTACAAAAAAATGGAACAAAAGGATTTATATACTGTACTGATGTTTTTCAAACCATTTTCTTCTTCTCAGTATATTATGGAAACTTTATCTAAACTTTTGGAAAAAGATTGTTTAGGAATTGGTGCATTTATGGGAGGGATATATATTATTTTTGAAGAACAAAA
>CAMXTM010000363.1 GCA_947246775.1 uncultured Clostridium sp.
CCAAAACGATTACTTAATATATCCTTTGCATCTAGTATTTCTATACCAAATTCTTTTGCTCTCAAGTATGTACTCGTCTTTTCCTGCTTATCTCTACCAAAAGCAACCAATATGCCCTTTGAAAACCAACCGCCGATTCTCTTTTTCTCAATCATCAATTCATTGACCGCTGCGGTATCTGCACTCCTCAATTTACAGGAAATAAACACAGGCATAGACTGGTCTGACAATACCACATCTATTTCATTTCCTGCCATTCTCGAAGCGTCATACGCATTCCAATCAATCAATGCACCCAGCCAAACATCATCAAAAGCACAAGAACGCTTTGCATAGATATACACATAAAGCTCCAGCCAAATGCCATAGTTAATTACATACTGTTTATCCATTACAGAACAAAAATAAAAACTGATATTTTCTTGTGTGATTTTTAAATCTTTTATAAATCCAAATTTTTGAAATGCTTGCATAATTCTTCTATCAGGTGACACCTTTTTACCACTCTTTTGTGTTGCCTGCATTTTACTTTTAATATGCATTTCATGACTAGAAAATCTTGCTGTCACAATTTGCAAAAAATTACTTGTGATCTTCCAATTATTGATATTACTAAACAGTACATCACACATTTTTAATATGTCATCATATCTTTCCTCTAACGGCACTTTATGCGAATGTCCCATCAGACAAGCACCTCTTGCGTCCATAAAGTGTTCCAGCTTTATTTTTGGCACATTCGCTACAGGTCTATTTTCTGCTAAATCTAGTATCATACCCTTTACCAAATCCGTATAATACAAGGGAACTACTTTTCCTGCCCCAGCTTTAAATCCTGCAATCAGCATCAGTTCACTGCCCCCTGTAAATTCCATAGCGCAGTCTTTATTTTCTTCCAATGCTTTTTTCGTCTTTGTATAAATATCTACCATATCCAATATATTTAAAGAAATATGCTCCATCACAAGATTAGGCATAGTATGTTTAAAACATTTTTTTAAACTATGAAACCATGTCATATCTTGTATACTATTATCATAAAAAAATATCATCTTTTCTGGCTTGAGCGCCAATGGTGCAGAAATATTTTTTAAAACATCTTTATCATAATACTTTAATAATGTTTTCATATAGCACCTTCCTATTCTTCAGTCACAATTTCCTCCTCAAATTTTACCTCTTCTTTTGGTTCTTTGCTTTCATTCCTTTTGCCAAATATTGCACCGAAATTTAATTTTGATGCAATGCCTGGTGCCATATCAATCAGTTTATTCACTGCATCTTGATTTTTAATGTTAATCATTTGTACATTACCATTTTGTATCACAAGTACAGCGCTTGGTGTGATTTTTGCACCCATACCACCCGCAGCATTTTCTTTTTCTCCCTCTTTTGTGCCTACTCCTACTCCAACAGATACTTCTATCAAGGGCAGTAATGTCAAGTCTCCCATTGTAATTGCTTCGCCCACAATTGTCTTTGTAGAAACAATATCCTCTACTTTATCAAATAACACATTTACAGAATCATCAAATCCTTTTCCCACTTTTTACTCACCTTGTCCTTTCCATATCACTTTTATTGTTTGCAAAACTGGCTTTAATAATACCAACCTTAACACTGCATACAACAAATAGCCCAGCATTATTTTTCCTTTTATCTCTAAAAACACATCTTTTATCACTTTTTGTGTAAAATCTCCTGTTACTTGCAATCCCTTGCCAAATTTCATATGCAATGCCCCTACTGCCGCCAACACATAGCCTGTTAGTGCAGGGTTGCCTGTTCCTACTGTTGCCTTCAAACAGCAATGCTTTGGCGCAACACCTTTTAACATTCTTTTACAAAATACAACAATGCCTTGCACAAGCTCTTTTTTATCTTCCATATTCCAAAAATAATTTGCATAAAATTTGAGCTTTTCTTTCTTTTTATTCTCTTTTTTATCCCTTTTTACTCTTTTTTGCTTTGTTTTTTTGCTTTTTACTGCTTTTTTTGCTCTCTTTTTCTGTTTTTTCTCTTTTTTACTTTCTTTTTTACTTTCTTTTTTGTTTTCTTTTTCTATGTCCTCTATATCTGATAGCTTTTGACGGCTATGCTGTTGTATTGTCTTCTCTGTTTTTTGTTCTTGTTCTACTTTCTGCTCGGTTTTTTGTATGGTTTCTTTTTTTATTTTTTCTTCTACTACTTCTTCTGCGTTTTCTTCCTGTTTTTGCTCAACGATATCCTGCTCTTTACTCCTTGCCGAAAGCATAACATCTTCTTGTGTATATTCTTCTTTTTTCTGTTTTTCTTTTTTCTTTTTTTGTTTTTTATCAGCACCATAAATACACAAACCAAACAGCCGCAAAGAAAACCGCAGCCCCTCTTTGCCATAATCACCATAGGCGTGTATCGCTCCCAATATCCACTTGACATCAAATTTTCCGTTGATACTCTCTCTATCATTTCCTGCTATTTGATAGCATATTGGCGAAAACAATATCAACAACATCATCAACACAAGTAACAAAAACACTACCAAAACAATCAAGCCTATTACTTTTATGATATTCCATAGTATAACAAGCAATCCCATATTATACTGCTACTCAAAATATGGACAAATATATCCATATCGAGAATTTTACTGCTTCAAT
>CAMXTM010000364.1 GCA_947246775.1 uncultured Clostridium sp.
TTGAGGAAAGTAATATCTTTTTAAATAAATTGACGGATATGTTAGAATTTTTAATACCTCAATATATCAAAGAGGGTAAAAATCAATTGATTATTAGTATAGGCTGTACAGGAGGTAAACATCGTTCTGTCACATTAGCAAATGCTTTATATAAAAAGTTATATGAAAAGAACCATAATATATTGCTAAAACATAATGATATAGAAAAAGATGTAAGACATAAAAAGATTTAGTAAAAAAAATTAGGAGTGAAAACTTTGTCATTTTCATATAATGTTAAACAGGAAATTGCGCAAAGATTTGGAAATGCACGACATTGTTACATTGCAGAAATAGCAGCGATGATAAATATGTGTGCATATATAGGTCGTTTTAGAGAAAAATTTTGTCTAAAATTACAGACAGAAAATGTTTTTCTTGCTAGAAAATACTTTACATTACTTGAAAAAACTTTTAAAATAAGGTGTAATATAACTGTTAGAAAGAATCAACTATATCATGAAAACACCACATATATCTTAACAGTAACACAACAAGCAGGTGTAGAAAAAATATTGACAGCAACAGGAATTATGTCAGTTCACAATAAAGAACAAATATGTAATCAATGTTATGCACCTGTTATTCATGCTATTTGTTGCCGCAGAGCTTATATAAGAGGTGCTTTTTTAGCGGCAGGGTCTATGAATGACCCAGAAAAAAATTATCATTTAGAATTTGTATATGGAGATGCAATACAAGCACAACAATTACAAGATTTATTGCATACATTTCATTTAGACGCTAAAATGATACAAAGAAAAGAATATTTTGTAGTGTATCTGAAAGAGGGCGAACAAATTGCTGATATACTCAATATTATGCAAGCACATACTGCTTTATTAAAGATGGAAAATATACGTGTACTTAAAGAAGTGCGTAATAGTGTAAATAGAAAGGTGAATTGTGAAACAGCCAATTTAAATAAAACAGTTGTAGCAGCAATTAAACAAATAGAAGATATACAATATATTCAAGAACAAAAAGAGTGGAAAAACTTACCACAAACTCTTTTAAAGACAGCAGAGTTACGATTGCAGTATCCAGAAGCAAGTTTAAAAGAATTAGGGCTTTTGATGATACCCCCAATGGGAAAGTCAGGAGTAAACCATCGTTTAAAAAAAATCAGTGATATGGCTGAACAATTAAGAAAGGATAAAGGTGATTTTGCGTGGCAGAAAAGAAAGTAATTATTAATAGTTCTTTAGATGCAAGACAAGCGGCTTTTTTTGTGCAGACAGCAAGCAAATATGATTGTAGGATTCAAGTGATGATTGATGATAAAAAAATCAATGCAAAAAGTATTATGGGAACAATTGCTTTAGGAATGATAGAAGGAAAATTAGCAGTCATTACAGCAGAAGGAAGCGATGCAGAGCAAGCCGTAAACGAATTGGCAGGTGTACTGGCTTAAATATTTTGGGAATTATATTTTTATAGGCATAAGAAACATGAAATAACAGACCAAATCAATTTATATTTTATATTGAAATTTTATGAATAATGACATAATTAGGGCTGGCGATAATATCGGCAGCCTTTCTATATTCTGTTGTTCCTTTTAATAGTATGAGGTAATACAATTTATTGGAGGAATATATGATTTTATTAGAAGAACCAGTTGAGTGTATAATATATCAATTTATAGAAGATGCAGTGTCTGTTTTAGATGATACAAATTTGTCACTGTTTATAGATAAATTTGATTATAGCTGTATAAAAAAACATGAATTATATATAGCCTTACGCTATGGAAGTGAACGACGCAAGGCAATTACAATAGATAATCCATTGATAGTACCATGCCATAGCAGTCAAAACAATATACAAAAAATAGGAGATGGATATTTTTTGACCTATGGACTTTTTTCTTATGGCAGAGAAAATAATATATTTCTTAAAGTACACTTTATAATTGACAAAGATATGCTTTATACAATTTTAGAAAATATTAGATATTAAGACAAATGGAAATAAATAACAAATATATTTTTAAGAATATTATTATTGAAAAAATTAAAAAATGTGGTATACTATTCATAAATTGTACATACTTTTGTAATAAAATGAAATAAAAATTTAAAAAAAGAAAGGAAAAAGTTGTATGAAATGGTTTTTAAAAATGGGTGTAGCAACAGCATTGACTGTTTCTATGACAACAACTGCCTTTGGAGCAACACAGATTAATGCGAGTGATTGGGCAATTACGAGCATGGAAAAAGCTTATCAGTTTGAGTTGATACCACAGGAAATGCTTTTGCGTGGAACAGAAAATATGACACGACTAGAATTTACAAAAATGGCAGTACAGTTTTACCAAAAAATAACAGGAGAGAGAATCAATATAGATAATGTACATAATCCTTTCTGGGATACAAATCAGCCAGAAGTTGTTTTTGCTTATTCTATGGGCATTATAAGCGGAAAACAAGAACATATTTTTGAACCTGATAGTGCTATTACAAGGGAACAAATGGCAATTATGCTTGTTAGAACACTTGAAAAAAGCAACGTAGAATTAACAGAAAAAAATCCAGAAATTGCTTTTAAAGATATAAAACAACTAGATAAAAGTGTTTTACC
>CAMXTM010000365.1 GCA_947246775.1 uncultured Clostridium sp.
TCATGCGATAGACTCTAACGTCCATCATCATCGCACTGTATTCGTTGTCATAAGTAGTAAGTATTTTTTCATTATTTTGGTCAAATTCTGGATAACCAAATACGCTCATATTATTTTGCTCCTCTCTTAATATTTTCTAGCTTCTGCTCTGCCTTCCATTACTTTTTCGCAAGCCTGATTAACAGATTCTTTTACTGATGTGGTAGCAATGCCTACATTCCACCAGGATTCATAGCCATCTGTCATTGTTTTTGGAATAACTTTTAAATCAAATAGGCAAGCAATGTCTTGTTTTTTGGCATCTTCTAATGCATCTACTAATTCTTGTATTGTTTTGCAAGTATATGTTTTCAGTCCATAACCCTCGCCAATTTTTGCATAATCTACTGGAATCAAATCGCCTACTGGTTTTTTGCCGTCTGTATAACGGAATTCTGTTGCAATGCTTCCAATACCATGATTCATTTCTAAGTTGTTGATGCAGCCAAAACCACAGTTATCAAATATGATAATATTTACTTTTTGTTTTTCCTGCATAATTGTCATAATTTCACTGTGCAGCATTTGGAAACTAGAGTCACCTACCACACAATATACTTCATTTTCTGGCTCTGCAAATTTAGCGCCTAAAGTTGCAGCGACTTCATAGCCCATGCAAGAATAACCATATTCAGCATGATAGCCGCCTCTTTTGTCTGTTGTCCATACTCTCTGCATACAGCTTGGTAAAGAACCACCCGCAGTAATCATAACGGCATTTTTGTCAATGACTCTATTGATTGTAGCTAAAGCGGCTGTTTGTGTAATTTTTCCGTTTGTGAGTTTTACAAACTCTGGGATAGTGCGTAAATCTCTTGCTTTGATTAAAGGTTCAAAATCGTCTCCTGTATATGCAATAGAAGCAAGTCTTTCCATTTCTTTGTCCCAAGCAGCTTTTGCTTTTTGTATTTCGTCTGTGTAAGCGGATTGATAGTTGCGTGCTTTTAATTTTTCTGTAAGTGCTTCAACAGTTGCTTTTGCATCACCTACTGCTTTGACTGCGTCCATTTTGTAAGCATGATAACGGCAGTTGTTGATAGTTACAAATTTGACATCTTTATTTAAAAACAATCTTTTAGAGCTTGTTGTAAAGTCGGATAATCTTGTACCGATTGCAATGACTACATCAGCTTGTTTTGCAATAATATTACTTGCATAAGTTCCTGTTACACCAATGCCGCCCAAGCAATATGGGTGACTGGATTTACAAGCACTTTTTCCGCCTTGACTTTCGCCAAATGGAATGTGGAATTGTTCGCAGAATTTTTCTACTGTTTCGCCTGCTTCTGAATATCTTACGCCACCACCTACTACAACGATAGGTTTTTTAGCATTGACAATCACTTCTATAATATCTTCTAATTCTTCTTCTACTGCAACTGGTCTAGTGATTCTGTGTACTCTCTTTTTAAAGAAGTATTCTGGATAGTCGTAGCTTTCGCCCTCTACGTCTTGAGGAATCGCAATACAACAAGCGCCTGTTTCTGCTGGGTCTGTCAATACTCTCATGGCATTGATAAGTGCAGTCATAAGCTGTTCTGGTCTTACGATTCTATCCCAATATTTACAAACTGGCTTAAAAGCATCGTTTGTTGTAGTTGCTAAACTGTTGCTCTGCTCTAACTGCTGTAATACAGGGTCAGGCTGTCTTGATGCAAAAGTATCTGCTGGGAATACCAAAAGAGGAATGTTGTTTACAGTTGCTGTTGCGCAAGCTGTTATCATATTTGCTGAACCTGGCCCAACAGATGCTGCACAAGGAATAATTTTTCTTCTGTTGCTCTGTTTTGCGAATGCTGTTGCAACATGGCACATACCCTGTTCGTTTCTGCCTTGCATTACGTGTAAGGTACCTGCATCACTGTCTAGTGCTTCTCCTAAACCAACTGCAATGCCATGACCAAATATGGTAAAAAATCCTTCTACAAATTTTGTTTCTTTTCCGTCCATGGAAACATATTGATTATCTAAAAATTTTACAATTGCTTGCGCAACGGTTAATTTTATTGTATTCTCCATAAAAACTAGCTCCTTTCTATACTCTCGCAATCATTTCGCCGTATTGTTCTTTTTCTTCTTTGATAAATTGATGTACTTGTTCTGCATTTGGTAAAGAGTCAGAACAGTTATTGCTTCTTACCATCATAGATGCTTCTGCTGAGCCAAATTCTAAGCAGTCAATGACTTCCCAACCTTGATATAATCCATATAAGAAACCAGAACCATATCCGTCACCACCACCAAAGCCTTTTCTTGCTTCTACAGGGAATGGTTTAATAGAAAAATCTTGACCATCGCAAGTATAAGCGGTTGAGCCTTTCATGCCATGTTTGATAACAACGATTTTTGCATTGTATCCATGCCATGCTTCTGCTGTTTCTTTATCTGTTCTGTTTGGTTGTATCAATTTTTCTGTCAAATCAAATTCTTCTCTGGAACCCATAATAATGTCAGCTTCTTTTGCTATCATAGAGTAATAAATGGAAATTTCGTCTGTATTTTTCCAATTATATTCTCTGTAGTCAATATCAAAAATGACTCTTGTGTTATTTTTCTTTGCTAACATGACTGCTTTTAAAGTA
>CAMXTM010000366.1 GCA_947246775.1 uncultured Clostridium sp.
TTTTTCTGCATCAAATCCCAAACCTTTTAATGTTTCTACAAGCATATCATGTCTACGGGAATATTTTTGGTTGGTTTGCTCTGTAATTTCTGTATGTTCCATAGCATATTTACCAGCTAACTGGATTGCTGCAAACTGTCCAGAATCATTATTATCCTTTACAGTTGCAAATACTTTGACTGCAAGCGGATTTCCTACCACAAAAGCCATTCTCCAGCCTGTCATATTAAATGCTTTACTCAAAGAATGAATTTCAATACAAACCTCTTTTGCGCCCTCTAAAGATAGGATACTCAAAGGTTTTGTACCATCAAAGGTTAATGCTGCATAAGCTGCGTCCTGTACTACCAGTATATCATTTTTCTTCGCAAATGCAATCACTTCTTTAAAAAATTCTTCTGTTGCAAAGGCACCTGTAGGATTATTAGGATAATTGATATAAAGCAATTTTGCTTTTTTTACAATGTTTTTTGGAATTGCTTTTAAATCAGGCAAATAGTTATTTTCCTTTTTTAAAGGCATATTATAAACTTCTCCGCCTAACCACTGTGTCATCGTACCCATGACAGGGTATCCTGGCACTGTCATAAGTGCAACATCTCCTGGATTGATAAAACATTGCGCCATCATAGCAAGCGCTGGTTTTGAGCCAATCGCATGGCAAATTTCTGTTTCTGGGTCAATCCCCTCTACACCATACACTTTTTTCATATATTCTGCGGCTGCTTGCTGAAATTCTAATATACCATTGTCTGTATAGCCTCTATTTTCCCATACGGCTGCTTGCTCGGCTAGTGTTCTAATCACGCCCTCATCAGCCATAGCATCAGGCTCTCCTACGCCCAAATCAATCATAGCCATTTCTGGGTGTTCTTTTTCGGCAAGTCTTCTTGCTCTTTTTATTTTTTCAAATTTATAAATGACTGTGTCCTTGCCGAATTTTTTCCCCCCCAATCTCTCCGCAATCAATCCTTGGATATAACTTTCTTTCTTATGATTTCCTTCTACATAACTTCCCTTTGTATAACTTTCCTTCATCACAAATTCCTCCTTATTTTTTGTCAAAATATCTATGTCATACAAAATCTTGTGATTTCGTTTGTTGTTTTACTTCAGCCACTGACCATCAAAAGAAAATCTAGCTGCTCCTGTCATATAAACATGATTATCTTTTTCGTCCCATTTAATATGTAATGTTCCGCCTAAAAGTATGACATCAGCTTCTCTTTTACTAATTCCATTTTTTGCGCTTGCTACAAGTGTTGCGCAAGCACCTGTACCACAAGCCATTGTTTCGCCTGAACCTCTTTCCCAGACCCTCATTTTTAAATGGCTTTCATCAATGACTTGCACAAATTCCACATTGGTTTTATTTGGAAAAAATGGATTGACTTCTAAAGGTTTTCCATACTTTTCTACTTCAAAATTATCTGTATTTTCTACATAAGTAACCGCATGAGGATTGCCCATAGAAACACAAGTCATCTCAAAGGTTTTATCTTCTGACTGCAATTTTTCTTTTTGTACAAACTCTTTCTCACTTGTTGTTGGTATTTTTTTGCCTTCAAAGATAGGTTGTCCCATATCTACGGTTACGGTATCTACCACACCATCTTTTATATGCAATTCTAAATATTTAATACCTGCTAAGGTACTCAAGGATACTCTTGTTTTATCTGTCAATCCTCTATCATATACAAATTTTCCAACACATCTACTGGCGTTGCCGCACATTTCCCCCTCTGAGCCATCGGCATTAAACATTCTCATTCTAAAATCAGCTTCCTCGCTTGGCATAATCAATACAATGCCATCTGCTCCAACACCAAAATGTCTTTCGCTCATTACGACCGCTAATTCTTGTGGATTACTTACCGTTTCTTCAAAACAGTTAATATAAATATAGTCATTACCGCAACCTTCCATTTTTGTAAACTTCAAAAAAATCACTCCTCTTTTATGTAACTTTTTATGGCATACGGGGCAATCTGCCCCTAAAAATATATTATCGTGTCGTTGACGACACATCTTTATAAAATGTTAGTGCGTAGATTCCTGCAAGCCCTACTACTGCAAATATAATCCTTGCAATCCAGAAAAAAGCACCGCCAAAAATAGATGTTACTAAATCAAATCCAAAAAATCCTATGAGTCCCCAGTTTAATGCACCTATGATAACAAATGTCAATACAATCCAGTTTATATTTTTCATAGATACAACCTCCTTTAAAAAATAAAATAATAAATGCAGCGGTTTTTTCCGCATTATTATCATTTCCAAAGTGGGCAAATATTATTAGAAAGTATTTTCCAATGCTTTTTCAAAATCAATATTTTTTATGTTCCCTACTGCTGAAATACTCATGTTTTCTTTTACAAATATCTTTTCTACCACATCTTGTATCTCTTGTACTGTTATTTTTTCAATTTGCTGCAATATTTCTTCTGTATCTTGTACAACGCCTCTTAACAATACCGATGCTCCTGAAGACGTCATTAAATTAACTGTACTTTCTCTACCTATAATAAAATTACTAATAATTTGCTCTTTTGTAATATCAATTAGTTTTTGTGAAAATGGATTTGCTTTGATGTCTCTAATTTCGTCAAGCACCAATTCG
>CAMXTM010000367.1 GCA_947246775.1 uncultured Clostridium sp.
ATTAAAACAGCCTATTAACACACCTACAACAAGTGCTGCTAAAAATCCTAATATCAATGGACTTGCATATTCTGTTACAGCTCTTTCGCCACCACTCAATAAATTACAACAAACAGCAGCACTAACTGCCATAATTGCTCCAACTGAGATGTCTGTTCCTGCTGAGGCAGATACAACCAATGTCATACCAATCGCTAATATAACCAATTCTGATGCTCTATTGATAATATCTATAATATATCCATATAGTACACCATCTCTAATGGAAATAGAGAAAAAGTTTGGTGTTGTAATAACATTGACTAAAAGTACCAGCACAAGACATAATATAGGTAAAAATAATCTCTGTGATGTTATTTTTTTTAATTTTTCACTATTCATACTCAATGCCCCCCTGCTATGGTAGACATAATTGTTGATTGATTCATGTCCTCTCCGCTTAATTCTCCAACTTTAGCGCTATCTCTCATAACAACCATACGGTCGCAAGTCCGAAGCATTTCTTCAATTTCAGAGGATATAAACACAACTGCCATACCTTCTTCTGCTAACTGCAATACTAACTTTTGAATTTCTGTTTTTGTACCAATGTCAATACCTCTTGTTGGTTCATCTAATATCAAAAAGTCTGGATTTGTCAAAAGCCATCTACCAATAATTACTTTTTGCTGATTACCACCAGAAAGAGATTTAATTGGTGTTTCTCTACTTGCTGTTTTTACTTGAAGCATTTTAATATATTTATCTGTATATTCTTCCTGTTGCTTTTTGCTGAGCAAATGGAAAATACCTTTTTTCGCTTGTAATGCTAATATCAAATTCTCTCTAACAGAGAGGTCTGCTATAATTCCTTCGTTTTTACGGTCTTCTGGCAAATATGCCATACCTGCATTCATAGAGGTAAGAGGGTGTTTTGCTACAACTTTTTGCCCTTTTACCAAAAGTTCCCCTGTATCTGCTTTTTCTGCACCATACAGCAGACGAACTGTTTCAGAACGTCCAGAACCTAAAAGTCCTGTAAAGCCTAATACTTCGCCTTTATGTATTACTAAATCAAATGGTTTAATATATCCGCTCTTGCCAAGTCCTACTGCTTTGATTGTAATATCTTCTTCTTTTTCACTAAATTGTTTTGCTGTATCTCCTTTGATAGATGCTAAATCATCAAAGTCTTTTCCCATCATTTTCGCTACTAACTGAACACGTGGTAACTCTGCTGTTGTAAATTGTCCTACTAATTGTCCATTTCTTAATACTGTGATTTTATCGCAAACAGCATAAACTTGCTCCAAAAAGTGTGTTACAAAGATAATGCCTACGCCTTCCTTTTTTAATTTTGTCATAAGCTGGAACAACTTTTCTACTTCGCTATCATCTAATGATGAGGTTGGTTCATCGAGTATCAATACTTTTGCAGACATATCTACTGCTCTAGCTATCGCTATCATTTGCTGTATCGCAATAGAATAATTATCAATTGTTTTTGTAACATCTGCGTGTATATCTAAACTCTCTAGCAATTCAGTTGCTCTTTTGTTCATTGTTTTCCAGTCAATCAATCCGCCTTTTCTTGGCTCCCTACCTATAAAAAGATTCTCTGCTACAGAAAGATTAGGGCAAAGATTTACTTCTTGATACACTGTACTAATCCCATTGTTTTGCGCTTCCTGTGGACTATGATTGATAATTGGCTTATCCTTTCCATCAATCATAATTTGACCTGTCTCAAATTCTTCCACTCCTGTTAATACTTTAATCAGTGTCGACTTTCCAGCACCATTTTCTCCCATTAAAGCGTGTATCTCACCTTTTTCTAGTGTAAAATCTACATTTTGCAGCGCTTTTACACCTGGGAATGTCTTATAAATACCTCTCATTTCTAAAACTGAATTTTTTTCCATACAGGTATCCCCCCTTTTTTTACCATTTTTTACATTTTTTAGCTTAATTTTGTGTAAACAAAAAGAAAGTGCAAAGTAGGAGTGAAACTCCGCCCCTACACTTTCTAATTTTCTAAGTCAATACTGGGCTGCTACTACAAATTAGTATGCTCTTTCTGGTAAAATTGTTTCTAAATCCATGCTTGTATCAAAATATGCTTCGTCTACATATTGGATTTTATCAACAGATTCTCCTTTTTCTAATTTCTCAATAATTTCAGCTACACGTGGACCATGAAGTGGGTTACATTCAAATGTAGCGTTCATGTCGCCTGCTATCATAGATTCAAATGCTGCTTTTACAGAGTCAAATCCAATTACGATAATGTCGCCGTCAGGACCACAAGTTTTACCTGCTGCTTTAATAGCGTCGATAGCACCAAATGCTTCGTTATCATTTTCACAGATAACTACATCAATATCGTCATAGCTCTTTAAGAAAGATTCCATAACTTCTTGTCCTTTAGCCTGTGTAAATTCTCCAGATTGCATATCAAGCATTTTCCAGTTATCATGTTGCTCTAAAATATTGCCAAAGCCTTCTGTACGTCCAACTTGCGCAGATGCACCAATTGTACCTTGTATTGTTACCATGTTGATTTCTTCATCGCCACGTCCTTGTGCTTCTAAATAATCAGCTAACCATTCACCACAAGTTTCGCCCTCTTTTA
>CAMXTM010000368.1 GCA_947246775.1 uncultured Clostridium sp.
ATAGAAGCAGAAGAAGGTCGAAAAACTGTTTGGGATTTTTATGTAGACATTTTAACAAAAAATAAGGCAGCATTGATTGCCGTACAAAAAGAAAAGCAGAAATAAATATAATATTATGTTTTTATAGTTACTTTTAAGGAGGGAAAAAATCCCTTCTTTTTTTTGTACAAAGAATCTATTTTTTGACAAAATTTTTACAAATAATATATTGACAAAAAAATAAAAAAGTGCTATTTTTGAATTGGTTCAAATTGAATGGATTCAATTAAAAAAGGGGGCATATTTTTATGAGGAACACAAAGCCAAAACAAGAGCGGCAAAAAGAAATTATAGATGTGGCTTTACAATTATTTTTAGAAAAGGGATATGAAAAAACATCTATCAAAGATATTACAGAAAGAATGAATATTGCAACGGGATTGTTTCATTATTATTTTAGCTCAAAAGAAGATGTTTTAATAAAATGTGCCTACTTAAACAGCCAGTTGATTACAGAGGAACTACAGCTAGAAACTTTTTTTGAGGGGAAAGGCAATGCGGTAGAAAAAATCAATTTGCTTATGAGCCAAGTTCTTTATAATATTTCAGAAAAAAATAATATTATAAAAGATAGCGCAAAAATCAATCAATCTCTTTTGCTAGACCGCATTATGTATATTACACTAGATATTATTATTAAAAAATTGGTAGAATTTATCAAAGAGGGGAATGAGGAAAAAATATTTGACTGTTGTTATCCGCAAGAAACAGCAGAAATATTAGTCTATGGTTTTGAAAGAATGTTCCGAAATCAACAAGAAAAAGATAGCTCTTTAAAAGATACGACATTAGATGAATATTTTATACAAAATCAATACAAACTGGCGGACATATTTGAAAAATTACTTTGTATCAAAGGCAATTATCACTTTCAATTTTCAGAATATAAAAAAACATAAATTATTTTGTCTGCAATATGCTAGTATGAGCAGATATATTTTTTAAAAAAAGATTGAATCAATTCAAATTATTATGATTTAAGGAGGAAATCCATATGAAAAAAGTAATTTCATTGATACTTTTTATGGCACTTTTGACAGGTTGCAGCAATGCACAAGCAGAACAGAGTAGTAAAGCAGAAGTAAGAACAGTGGGGGTAGAAACAGTAGAAGCAAATGGCTATGGTGATATTCTTACGGTCAGCGGCAACATTGTACCAACCCAAACGGTTAAAGCATCTTTTAAAATAGCTGGTGTATTAAGTAATGTTGCTGTATCAGAGGGAGATATGGTAAAAGCAGGGCAAACCATTGCTACATTAAATAAAGAAGATTATAACATACAGGTAAAAGGGGCGCAGGCACAAAAATCTACAGCGCAGGCACAAAGTAGTGCCGCAGTAGCGCAAAGACAAGCCGCAGCAGCACAAAGAGATGCTGCAACAGCACAAAAAGATGCCGCAGCCATTGATATAGAAACCGCACAAATGCAATTAGATACAGAAATACCCACAAAAATAGAGCAGGCAAAAGCACAATATGATTTGACAAAAACAAGCTATGATAGAGTAAAAACACTCTATGAACAGGGAGTAGCTTCACAGAGTCAATTAGATGAAATCAGTGCAAAATTGACAGTAGATGAAAATACATATCAGCAGGCATTAGATGCCAAGACCATAGCAGAAAATAAAATTAAATCAGCACAGTCACAACTCAATGCGACAGAGGCACAAATCAATATGACAGCAGCGCAAGTTTCCGCCTCTAATGCGCAAATTGAAGCAAGTGATGCACAGCTTGATGCCGCAAAAACAAATTTGAGTGATACGGTTTTAACAAGCCCAATTAGTGGAGTTGTATTACAAAAAATTTCAGAATCAGGCGAAACAATCAGTGCAGGCTATCCTGTTGTTGCCATAGGTGATATTAGTAGTGTTTGGGCAGAAATTGGCGTTACAGATGAAACAGTAAATAAATTACAAAAAGGACAGCAAGCACAAGTATATGTATATGGTTTAAATGAATATGTGACTGGTGTGGTAGATGAAATCAATTCTTTAGCAGATACTACGACTAGAACTTTCCCTGTAAAAATCAAAATTGATAATGCAGATGGCACATTAAAACCAGGTATGGTTTGCCGTGCTGAAATTGCGATGGACAATGTAGCGTCTATCTTTGTACCGATTGATAGCGTGATTCATTTTGCAGAGGGTTCAGCCGTATTTGTTTTAAATAGTGACAATACTGTTACAAAAACAGCAGTCACAACAGGAGAGATTACAGGAGATAAAATACAAATTTATGCAGGGCTACAAAGTGGTGATACAATCGTAGTGAAAGGACAGTTTACACTGCATGATGGTGACACAGTACAGTTAGAGGAGATGAAAAAATAATGGTAAAGTGGAGTGTAGAACATAAAAGTATTGTCATGCTTCTGACTGTTGTGACATTGATTTCGGGCTTTTTGTTGTATGGAAATATGGAAAGACAAGAAAATCCTACTGTAGCAAGTCCGATTGCCACCATTCGCTGTATTTATGGAGGAGCAAGCCCAGAGGACATTGAAAAACTAATTGTAAAACCCATTGAAAATGAAATTGGTGATATTTCAGAAATCAAAAA
>CAMXTM010000369.1 GCA_947246775.1 uncultured Clostridium sp.
TGCATTTGGTTGTGAGCTGTTTGAAAGTCCATCTGCTCTATAATTTCCGTAATTTTCTGCATAGTCTTGACCTCTCTTTCCTTCTGTTATTTTCGTCCACAATATTCCTTGATAATTGCTTGCTATGGACATATCTATCACATTTATGACAGCCTGCTCCCCATATTTGGCACATTCATTTTGTATTTGGGCAAGCAAACGACGTAAACCTGTTGGTTGATAAGACTGTCGTTTTTCTTTTTTGTATGTCAACCACTCATGTACTTTTCTTTGCAATGTTGGTGGAAAAACAAAAGAATGATATATTTCTTTACATTCTTGTTGTTTAGTTTTTTCTTTCCCCTGTGCAGCTTGCTGCACTTCCCCCTCTGGGGGGTTAGGGGGTTTTGTATTCGTTTTGTTTTGTTTCGTTTTGTTTTGTTTATTAATGGTCTGGTCTTGTGTCTGGTCTTGCGTCTGGTCTTGTGTCTGGTCTTGCGTCTGGTCTTGCGTCTGTCTAATGGACACAAGAGAATTGATTTTATATACTGCTGATTGTTTTCCCTCTCTCACTTTAAATGAAATCAAGCCTTTATTTTGTAACATGGCTCTTCCGTCATAAAAAGCCTGTTTTTTTAAACCTGTTTTAGCAGATAGCACTGAAACAGCTACCGTAAAGGTATCCTGCCAGCCAGTTTTATTTGCTATATGCATTAAAGCGTGCCATAGCACAATTGCTGACGTTGACAGTTGATTTACTTCGAGCCAATCGTAAAATGCTTTTATCTCTAAAATATAGTTCATTTTTTCACCTGCTTTTTGTTTGATTTTTTATTTGATTTTCAAGGTTCACTTTTTTATTTGCTTCTACCTTTGTAAAAAAAGACAGAAGCATTTTGATTTCCGATTACTTTGTTTGATTCTCAAAAAATCTTAATTATCATGTTCCTGCAAAAAATTCTTCATTTGACATGGGTTGCTGTACCAAATCATCTATCTGTTCTTCTTGTTGCTTTTTTACCTCTTGCTCTGCATACTCTATAACAGGTTGTGGTTCTTCTTTTTCTTGTTCTTCTGCTATAGTTGTTTGTTCGGTAGCTTCTATGTACTCCACCTTTCCATCTTCATGGACTACGCCCATATCTTTTTCGTATGCTTCTTGCAATTCAATGGACATAATTCCCCATTTGGAAATTAACTGTCTTAACATTGTTTTACAAGCCATAGCGTCAAAATCTTTATACCAGAAACTAGAATATTTCCATAAATCACCTTTTGCTATTTTTCCTGCTTCTAATTGTTTTTTCTTTTCTAAATCAAGATGAGAATAAGTAACTGCATGACTTTCCATTTTCTTTTTGCTCCAATACATCGCTTTTTTAAAGCCATTCAAATATTTAAACATAGCATAATAGCCTATTGTGTCTGTATTTTCTCTGACTTCTTCATCTTCAATCATCTGTATTTTAATTCGTTCCTCCAGAGGGTCAAAATACTCTAATTCTCCTGCTTTAATTGGTAAAACAGTTATTTTTTTGTAATATCCAGAACGAATTGCTAATTGTAAATATCCTTTATAGCCTAGCTGAAATTGCGCAACTTTTTTTGTCTCTTTTGTATTTTTTTCTTGCTTATCATAAGGCACTAAATAATACTGCCCAAGTTGTGGCGATGGTGATAAATTCAAACTTTCTCCTAACAAGGCAGCAGAAAGTATGGTACCTGCTTCACATTCCTGCAGTTTTGGATTATTCGCTACTGCACTGGTAATGGCAGCAGTAAAGCGACTTATTCTTTTACTATCACACAATGTATTTTGTATTAGCTTTTTATAAGCATTACTTTGCATTGCAACACTAAACTTAGGTTGTTGTTTTGTTTCTGATAATTGGTTTTGTACTGCCATAAATTACTTCACCCTTCCATATTTAATATGATTTGTAACTAAAAATTCTTTTAAAAGCATTTTTTGTTCTGGTGTTACCCATACTCTAAAATCTAATACCTGTAAATTTTCTTCTGATTCTGATTTCATTTCTTGACGTTGTTGTTCTTTTTGCTGTTGCTCTATTTGTTCTTTTTCTGCTAAAAGCTGTTTTACTTGTTCCTTTTTTTGCTGTTCTATTATCTTTTGTTTTTCTCTCAATTCCTTTAATCTAACATTTTCTTGCAACGCTTTTGAAATATCTAATGTCTCAAACAACTTGTCTTTTATTTCTTGCTCAAACTCTGTATGCAGTCCCTCTATTACCTGTAAATCTTTTTGTAATTTTGACTGTACATTTTCTATCTCTACTGCAATATCTTCTAATTTGTATGTTGCATTTAACCACTTGCTGTTAAATATTTTGTTTAAAGGCACTAATTCTTCAAATATCCCTATATTGTCATGATAGATTGTTTCAATTTGATTTACTTTTTCTTCTTTCTTTTTACTGTCAATTTCCTTTAATTGACAGTCAATTAACTGAATTGGTTCTTCTACCAATGCAACCAACTCTTTGATATTCTTTTCAAAATTCTCATAAGGCTGTAAACACTGTTTTTTAATTTCTTTTCTTTTGTCTTCTAATGCTGTTTTTAAGCGGTTTAAATCCGCTTTATCTTTTTTAAATTCTTT
>CAMXTM010000370.1 GCA_947246775.1 uncultured Clostridium sp.
TTTTTCTTCCAAACCAACGCTTTTTAAAAGCTCCATACCCTTTTGTCTCGCTTGCTCTTTTGTCATTTTTTTTCTATCAACTGGTGCTAACATAATATTATCTATTACAGAAAGGTGTGGAAACAAATTAAATTGTTGAAACACCATTCCTATATTTTCTCTAATTTTGTTGATGTCTGCTTTTTTATCTGTTAAATTATAATCATCTACAATGATGGTTCCCGCTGTGGGTTCTTCTAAAAAATTCAAACATCTCAAAAATGTACTTTTTCCACTACCAGAAGGGCCAATTAAACAAACAACTTCCCCTTCGTGTACTTCCATATTGATTTCTTTTAATACTTCTAAATTACCAAAATGTTTCCGCAATTTTTCTGCTTTTACCTTGACTACAGAAAAATTTTTAGCTCCTGCTTTTGCCATTAGAAAGCCTCCTCTCTATGACGTGAGATATCTTTGTTAATATCATGATAACAACCCAATACACTATTGCAATCATACCATATGTTTCAAATCCTCTAAATGTTCTGCTCACAATTAATGTACCTACTCTCATCAGCTCTCCTATGCCAATAACAGAAATAATCGAAGTATCCTTTAATGTTATAATAAACTGATTTACTACAGAGGGAATGACAATGCGAATTGCTTGTGGTATAATGACCTTTTGCATTGCTACATGGTAAGGCAAGCCAAGACTCCTTGCTGCCTCCATTTGTCCCTTATTGACAGCAGAAATACCACTTCTAAATATTTCAGACAAATATGCTCCCGCATTTAATGTCAATACAATTACACTCGCCCAAAATGGTGGTATTTGCATATTCAATGCCTTTGCTACACCAAAGTACAAAAAATAGGCTTGTACCATAAGTGGTGTACCACGTATCAAACTTAAATAAACATCTGCTATCCAATTTAATGGCTTTATTGTTGAAATCTTAAAAAAACAAGATATCATACCTACAATAATGGCAAATATCAATGAAAATACTGTCAACTGTAATGTCAATGATAAACCTTCTAGTAATTGTGGCAAACTTTGTAAAAAAAACAAATAAAAGTTCATATTTTCTATACTCCCAGCCTAATTACTTTGTGTAGCTATCTACAATTTCTTGATATTTTCCACTTTCTCTTATATTTTCTAATCCTGTATTGAATTTTTCCAATAATTCTGCATTTTTACCTTTTGCTACTGCAAAACCATAAGAATTACCTGCTTCTTGTTGGTCATGTACTCTCAATGCCAAACCTTGTTGTATACCATATGCTACAACTGGATAGTCTTCAAAACAAGCTACTGAGTTACCTACTGTTACATCTTGATACATACTATTTGAATCATCAAATACTACCATATTAAAGTTGTATTCATCTTTAATGCTTTCTGCAAAAGTATAGCCCTCTGTACCTACTTTTACAGCTACATTTTTGCCCTCTAAATCTGCATAAGATTTAATGTCTTCATTGTCTGCGGAAACTGCCATAACAACGGCTGAATCATAGTATGGTTCAGAAAAATCATATCTTTGTTTTCTGTCTTCTGTAATACTCATACCTGCAATCATACCATCAGCTTGTCCTGCATCTACTGCCTGCAATGCTGCATTAAAGCCAAGCACTTGCAAATCTACTTCAAAACCTTGGTCTTCTGCAATTGCATTTAAAATATCAATATCAATGCCTACAAAATCGCCATTTTCTGTCGCAAATTCAAATGGTGCAAATGTGGTGTCTGTTGCAATTTTATATGTTTTTACATCACCATCACCTGTTGCTTCTCCACCTTGTTCTGCTGGCTCATCTGGTGTAGCAGAACCGCCACCACAAGCTGCAAGTCCCATAACCATTGTTAATGACATCGCTATTGCTGTTACTGATTTGAATAATTTCATTTTTTTCATTCTCCTTTTTGTTCATTATATTTTTTACCAAGAAAATACCCCTCTCGCATATGCGCAAATACTTTCCTGATTTTTATACAAAACAATACTCTTTATATTATATTGTTTTCCCTGTCTCTACACAAGAGAAAATGACTAAAAAAAATATTTTTTTGTAAAAATATTCATGCTTTTTCAAAAAAACCAAGCAAAGAACTAGAACCTAATCTTTCTGCTCCCAAATTTAAAAATCTTTCTGCATCTTCAATGCTTTTGATGCCGCCAGCCGCTTTTATTTTGACATGACTTTGCACATTTTCCGCAAATAGCTGAATATCCTCTGCTGTTGCTCCACCAGTTCCAAAGCCTGTACTAGTCTTTATAAAGTCTGCCCCTGAACGGCTTACCACTTCACAAAGTTTTACTTTTTCTTGTTGTGTCAAATAGCAATTTTCAATAATTACTTTTAATATATGGTTTTGACAAGCTTTTTTTATTGCTCTAATTTCTTGTTCCACCAAATCAAAAAGCCCATCTTTTACCCAGCCCAAATTAATTACCATATCAATTTCATCAGCGCCATTTGCAATGGCATTTTCTGTTTCAAATACCTTTACTTCTGTTGTATGATAACCATTGGGAAATCCTATTACTGTACAAATAGCAATACGCCCTTTTACAAAATCATGTGCTGTTTTCACGTAGCTTGGCGG
>CAMXTM010000371.1 GCA_947246775.1 uncultured Clostridium sp.
TAATGGTGTAAAAATCATATCATATTCTTTTTCTACAACTTTTTCAGTAGATAAAATATTTGCTTTTCTATCAATTTCACTTACTTGTAAAAATGGTATTTGTTTAATCACTTCTTCACTATCTTCTTCTAATTGATATTTTTCTAGTGCCTTATTTTCTTTAATCAATTGCTCTATATCATGTTCAGACAAATTACTCTTTATCCTTTTCATTTTTTCAATAAATTTTTTTTCTATTTTGGACTGCTTACCCTTTTCAGGAGAAACAACAACAATACTTTTATTTGTATTATTCAATAACAATTTTTCAATTAACTGTTCAAAATAATTTGTAGTCAAAGATGATTTGATTACTTCAAATTGTTCCCAATGTTTTAAAGCTTCTATCGGACTTTCTCCATGAAGCCAGCTTTTCATCATCTTCATACCATAAGTTAATCCCTTTGGTCTGCGTCCAAAATATTCTTCTTTTAAATAAAATTCCCATCTATTCAATGTCGCTTCAATCAATTTTTTATCTATACCATTTTTTACAATATCCTGCAATGTTTTTTCAATAATTTTCTGAAAAGTAGTAACATTTTCTTTTTCTGATTTTTTTGCAACAATGCTAAATACCATATCATAACTAGAAGAATCAAACCACCCTTCTGTCTCCTCTGCAACACCAGCATCAATCAACGCTTTCTTTAAAGGAGAAGCATTTGTTTCTAATAAAATATAACTTAATACATCAAAAGCAAATATCAACACAGGATTGCTCGATTTACCAATGCGTACATTATAGGAAAGAAATGTATTTCTTTTTTTATCTTCATCAGCATTAACAGAAAAAGTATCTTCTAAAAAAACTGTTTTCGTAAAATCTTTTTCAAAAGGAATCTCTAAAATAAAATCTTTTTTATGAAACTTACTTAAATATTCTCTATCAAGCCACTCCAATTGTTTTTCAATTTCCATATCTCCATATAAATAAATGTAACTATTCGATGGGTGATAATATTTTTTATGAAATTCTAAAAAATTTTCATATGTTAAATCTGGTATATCTTCTGGATTACCACCTGATTCAAAGCCATATGTTGTTGTTGGAAAAAGGCTTCTTGATATGGTATTACTTAATATACTTTCAGGGTCAGATAATGCCCCTTTCATCTCATTATAGACTACTCCCCTTATAGATAAAGGTTCTTCTTTATTTTCTAAAACATAATGCCAGCCTTCTTGCATAAATATTTCTTTTTTTTCATAAATACGAGGATTAAAAACAGCATCTAAATAAACATCCATCATATTCATAAAGTCTTTTTCATTTCTACTTGCAACAGGATACATTGTCTTATCAGCGTATGTCAAAGCATTTAAATACGTATTAAGAGAACCCTTTGCTAATTCATTAAAAGGGTCTTTTGCTTGATATTTTTTAGAACCACAGAGTACAGAATGTTCTAAAATATGTGGAGTACCACAATTATCCTTTGGCGGTGTCTTAAAAGAAATAAAAAAAACTTTATTGTCATCTTTATTTTTTACATAGAATAATTTTGCACCACTTTGGGTATGCTCAAATAAATAGCCTATAGAATGAATATCTTCTATTTTTGAATATTCTTTTAAACAAAAACCATAATATTGTTGTCCAATTTGAAAATTTACCATAAAATATAAAAATCTCCTCTCATTAAGTACATAAATGGTTTGAGGAACGCTTTCCAACAAACCATTTATAATTAGTTTAACATATTTCAATAAAAATTGGAAATGATTTTATAAAAAAAGGTTGACAAGATTAAAAATCTAATTTATAATTATTATCAATTAACAATAGTTTGACAAAATAATTATTGTTAAAAAATATGATTTTTACATTCAATTAAGGAGGATTTTTATTATGAAAAAATTTGTTTGTTCCGTATGTGGTTATGTACACGAAGGTGATTCTGCTCCAGAACAATGTCCAATCTGTAAAGCAAGTGCTGACAAATTTACAGAACAAGTTGGTGAAATGACATGGGCTGCTGAACATGTTATTGGTGTTGCAAAAGGTTCTAGTGATGACATTATGGCTGACCTAAGAGCAAACTTTGAAGGTGAATGTACAGAAGTTGGTATGTATCTTGCTATGGCTCGTGTTGCTCACAGAGAAGGTTATCCAGAAGTTGGACTATATTATGAAAAAGCTGCTTGGGAAGAAGCAGAACATGCTTGCAAATTTGCTGAATTATTAGGTGAAGTTGTAACAGATTCTACAAAGAAAAATCTTGAATTACGTATTGCTGCTGAAAATGGAGCAACTGCTGGTAAAACAGACCTTGCAAAACGTGCAAAAGCTGCTAACTTAGATGCTATTCATGATACAGTACACGAAATGGCTAGAGATGAAGCTAGACATGGTAAAGCATTCCAAGGACTTTACAACAGATATTTTAAATAAAATAGGTAACAAAAAAGCTGGTGTTTTATAACACTAGCTTTTTTGTTACCTATTTTATTTATAATCTTGCATAGGATATTTTAAATTTTCTTCTTTTAATTGATACAATACCTCTTCTAAAAACTTACCACACTCTATTTTTGTAATCTGTAAATTATGGT
>CAMXTM010000372.1 GCA_947246775.1 uncultured Clostridium sp.
TCAAAAACATGACCTAAATGGGCATTGCCACAGCGACTCCTTACTTCTGTACGAATCATGTTATGGCTTAAATCATCATACTCTAGTATTGTGTTGGGGTCAATTGGTTTTGTAAAACTTGCCCAGCCGCAAGCAGAATCAAATTTGTCTGCGGAACAAAAAAGTGGCTCTCCTGTTGTAATATCTACATAGATGCCCTGCCTTTTTTCGTTGCAATAGAGATTGTCAAAAGGGGGTTCGGTTTCATTTTGTTGCGTCACAGCATATTGCAAAGGGCTTAGCATTTTTTTTAGTGTTTCCTTGTCTGGTTTTGCATATTTTGTTTCATCTACAATGCGTTTTTTGTTTTTTTCAATTTTTTTAAAATCAATGTGGCAATACCCGTTTGGATTTTTGCATAAATAGTCTTGGTGGTACTCCTCCGCTGGACAAAAATGTTGTAGTGGCAAATTTTCTACCACAACAGGCTTTTTATACTGTTTTTGTAGTTCTTTTAGAGACGCTGCAATCACATCACTTTGCCCTTGCTCTACATAGTATACGCCTGTTCTGTACTGTATGCCCACGTCCATACCCTGCCGATAGTGGCAAGTAGGGTCTATGGTTTGATAAAACTCTACTAAAAGCTGCGAAAGGGGCAATACATCGCTGTCAAATAACACTTCTACGGTTTCTGCATGACCACTGTTGTTGCAAACTTGTTCATAAGTGGTTTGTTCTGTGCTGCCGTTTGCATAGCCAACAGTGGTATCTAAAACGCCGTCTAATGTCTGCAAGTATTTTTCTGTACCCCAAAAGCAGCCACCAGCTAAATATATTTTTTCTTGTTTCAAAAAATACACCTCCTAAAAGACTGTGGGGCGCTGCCCCACTTCCCCGCAAGCCTTTGAAAAGGCTTGAGCGAAACTTTAAAAGAAAACTTCGCTCCGCTACGTTTTCTTAGAATTTAGTCGAGCAAAAACAGCTCATATTATAAAAAAGTAGGTTGTTAAGAGTAAGACTCTTAAGGTTTTGGCATAATATAAAGCTCTGGACGTCTATGCGCTAAAAGGGGTAGCTCTTGCCTTATTTTATCCACTTTTTGCAAATCCATATCACAAAAAGCAATTTCTTCCTTTTCTTCTAATTTTGTGACAATCTCCCCCCAAGGCGATGCGACTATCGAATTGCTATAAGAAACATAACTGCCCTTGACATCTCTTGCGGGCGCAACGCCAATCGTATATACTTGGTTATCCAATGCCCTTGTGCGGAATAGGATTTCCCAATGGGCTGGACCTGTTGTCATATTAAATGCGGCTGGCGCAAGGATAATCTTTGCGCCTTGCAATGCCATGATACGGCATAGTTCTGGAAAGCGAATGTCATAACAAATACAAAGCCCTATTTTTCCAAATTCTGTATCAAATACCGTGATTTCCTTGCCTGCTGTGAGGGTGTCGGACTCTTTAAAGCACTGTCCCCCTGTCACATCAATGTCAAACAAATGCATTTTTCGGTGTTTTGCAATTTGGTTTCCTTGCCTATCAAAAACATAGCTTGTGTTGTAAATGGCATTGTTTTCTCCTTTTTCTGGCATAGAACCGCCTACAACATACATATCGTACTGTTTTGCGGCTTGAGAAAGTGCTTGCCAGGTCTCCCCTTGCTGCGCCTCCGCATAAATTGGAAAATTTTCTGTCGCATAAGGACAACAAAACATTTCTGGTAAAATAGCAATATCGGTGTGCTGTTTTTTTGCTTCCTCCAAAAAAGAAATTGCCCTTTGTACATTTTGTTGTTTGTTATCTGAAATTGACATCTGTATCAATGCTGCTCTCATTTTTGTATCACCTCTTTATTGAAATACAGTTTATTCCTTTTATTATACCACTTATTATACCACAAAAATAAATTATTTTATATGGATTTGCTATTGTCACAAATTGTAGGTTTTGATATATTATAACAGGTGAATTGATAAAAAACGCCAAATGTAATCATTAAGGAGGCTAATGCCATGTTTCAAATCGAATGTGATGTTTCTAATATCAACTACCAAAATATTATAGATTTTGTATTGCAAAACCAAATCAAAAAGGCTGACCCCGATTTACGCCCTTTTTTAGAAAATATTTCTCACTGTACAGTAGACATTGTGCAGACATTTACCAACTCCGTTTCCGAAAAAAATGTGCAAACTGCTGCTATTTATGCGGTCAATACCTATCAAGATAAATTAAAAGAAATTATCGAAAAAACTTTTTTAAAAAATGGATTTACAGTCAATATCACTTCTATTGCGCTAACTGCCCCAGCAGATGCACAGCAATATCATATCAAGGTACAATTTGAAATACTTGACTGTTCTAACAAAATAATAAAACCATTTTTGTCTGAAAAACTGTTTAAAAACTTGTTCCATATTAAACTTTTAACAGAGAGTATTTTTGCCTTAGTAGAAACAGTCGCAAAAAAACAACAAAATTTTGTAGAAATCAAAAACTTAAAGGTATCGATAAAATAAAAAAATAGCAGAGCTTTTTGGCTCTGCTATCTTTTTGAAAAATTGTAGGGTTTTGTGTTGGGTAATGTCTTTATCCGAAGATTTCAG
>CAMXTM010000373.1 GCA_947246775.1 uncultured Clostridium sp.
AAATATGAAGAACAATATCAAATATTTTTGAAATTAGATAATGCTAGCAAAAAAGGACTTGCTTTCAATGAAATCGTGAACTATATCGAAGAAATTTGTATCTATCAAGGGAAAAAAGTAGTTGTGAAGTGGTTATTTTAACACTAATAAAATATTTTACAAATAAAAATAGAAAAGTGCAGAAATTTACAATATTTTGTGATATAATAAATAAAAATTACAAAAGGTGGTGCTTTTTATGAGTTATTCCTTTGAAGAAATTATGAAATACCATGCTGATAATAGAGAAGTATATAAAGAGATCAAAGAAAATTTATCTAATTTCGTTCCATTTATTGGTGCTGGATTGACACAGTTTGCATATTATTCATGGAAAAATGCACTGGAACAATTAGCAAATAAAATTTCAAACAGAAAAAATAAAAAAATAGTGATGGAAAAAATTCGTGAGCAAAAATATTTTGAAGCAGCTCAACAATTGGAAGAATTTCGTGGAGAAAGCAATTTAGCAAAAGACATTAAAAATTTATTTTCATCAACTCATTTAGAAGAAAAACGTTCTGAATTGCCAAAACAAGCAATTTCATTATTGCCATTACTATTTCCAAAATTTATTATTACAACAAATTTTGATGAAACATTAGAAATGGTATATAAAGAATATTGCTCTCTACTTCATGTAATTCAACCAGGACATCCAGAATTGCTCAATCAGTTTTTAAGACAATCTGGAACTACAGGGCTTTTTAAGCTTCATGGAAGCGTTATTGGTGAAAATATTGAATATAGTAGTATTGTATTTACAGAGAAACAGTATGATTTACATTATGCTCCAGATAGCCTATTAACTTCAGACTTAAAAAAATGTTTAAAAAGCAAAATGATGCTATTTTTGGGCTGTAGCTTAGGACAAGATCGTACAATGGATCTTTTGAAAAGTGTTACTGAACCAGGTGCATATCATTATGCTATTATTAACTGTAAAAAAACAGAAAAAGATGATAAACTAAAAGAGCTTTCTAATAAACGTATTCGTGCCATCTTATATGAAGAAAATAGACATGAGGCTGTAAGAGTAATATTAGAACGTTTATTAGAAGAAACAAATCCAGAACAATATCAAAAACTTCTTTATCATGAAGGAGCATTAAAAAATATTGATATGAGGGATCGTTTTCTTTATAATGCAGATATCATCCCATTTACAGGTCGTCAAAATGAATTAAAAGAATTAAATAATTTTTTAAAAGATGAAAAAATCCCCTTTCGTTGGTGGGCAATTACAGGATCTGGTGGTTCTGGAAAAAGTAGGCTTGCCTACGAATTTCAAAAGAAATTACCATTGGGGTGGTGTGCAAAATATCTAAAAAATATAGATTATGAAAATCTTTTTCATTTAGCTGATTCTTGTAATCAAAAGACACTTTTTATTGCAGATTATGTGCAGGAACATGCAAAAAAAATCGGAAAGTGGTTAGAATCTTTAACAGAAAAAAAACATAGTATTCCAGTTAGAGTGTTATTAGTAGAACGTGATAGCAGCAATAATACAGAGATAGCTTCATGGGTACAGCAGTTATATGAAGATGTACATAATAAACATAAATTAAAAAATGTTTGTTTTAAAAGTGAGTTTTTAAAATTATCTGTATTATTAGATGAAGATTTAAAAAAAGTAATTGAAAATTATGCAGAGGTAATATCACCACAATATAAAAAGTCACTTTCTAAAAAAGAAATAGAAATGTTACTTCAAAAATTAAAAAAAATTGATTTAGATTTTTGTCGTCCTTTATATGCATTATTTTTAACAGATGCTTACTTAGAAGGAGAAAATGCTGAACGCTGGAATCGTGAAGATATATTAGACTATTTTATTGAAAGAGAAAATAAACGGCTAGATTTTAGTATTCGACAGGTGATGGGAACAAAAGTAACAGATGAAAAACTTCTCTCCTCTTGCAAATATTTGTATTGTATTGCAACAGTCTTTCAAGATGTACCTATTGATATCATAAAAGATTTATGTTCAAATACATGGAATATACTTAATAAAAAAACAGATATATTTGAATATCCAGAAGATTTTTTGAAACAAATTGGATTGCTTGTAAATAATGAGATGATAGCATTACGTCCTGATTTAATTGGTGAATATTTTGTATATCATTGGATGATAAAACAATCAAAAAAATCAAAAGAAAAAGTAGAACAATTTTTATCTGAAGTTTGGAAAGCACCTAGTAGAACTGCTGTATTTTTTGATCGTATGTTTTTTGATTATAAAGATTTTATTAATGAATTTCCAGAACAATGGAATTTGTTTATATCAAATAAGTATTTTTCAAATAATAAACAAAGTATATTACTTCATGCAACACTTCTTTCAAACATAACATATTATTGTAATGTGATTTTACAATGTGAAAAAGCAACTGCTTTATTACAACAGTATGCACTTTCTTATCCAAATCAACTAGATATTGTATTAGCATATGCAAAAGGTCTGTTTAATTTGAGTGCTGAGCAGGATGAGCAAGGAGCAATGCAAACAGTAAGTCAATTACAAACACTTGCTGA
>CAMXTM010000374.1 GCA_947246775.1 uncultured Clostridium sp.
TAGACCTTTTAGTTTATACAAATCAACTAAAAGGTCTATGTAAAATTTAATATCAAAATAATATCAGAGAGAGTAAAACAGTTTAGAAAACACTGTTATTTCAAGCCTTCCCAGATTTTTGGGTACTACTCCCACTTGGCAAGGTCAGACAAAACTTAAATATTTTAGCTTTGTTTTAGTATTATTTTTGCCGATATTTTCTCTCAATTCCATATTTTATTCTGACTCACTGATTTTTTGTTGCCAAATTGTTGCCATACATTTATTATAGCAAAATTATTTAAAAAAACAATATCTTTTATCATCAATATAAAAATTAACTTTCTTATTTTCTCTATTCTAATGATTATGTTTTTTTATATTTTATAATAAATTTGATACGAACTTTGATCTATAAAATTTTTCTATTCTTTATATTTATCACTTATAATATCTGTATATATGCAATGTCTACCAACTTTTCTTTTATATTTCCATTCTGAATTACTTCAAATACTATTGCACTATTTATTTAAATATATCAACTTTTACAATACAATTTACTACTACTATATAATTATTGTTGCTGACTATATTTCTCTTATCTTCACTAGGCTGACTAAATTCTAAATGAAATATATCTTCTACCACTTTATCTATTTCAAAATCTCTTTTTTTGAATATCATCTCTAGCAAGAGATACTGCCTCTGTTCCAAGCAGAACATATGAAAGGTTCATCTTTTCTCAATTGTAGATTAATTATTTTAACAAAAGATTTTGAAATTATGAAGTCAATATCCACCTACAATAGCACTGTGATGATATTGATATGTAAGTATTCAAATTTTTATTGTGTATTCTACAAAAAATAACAACTAGGATATATGCTGTTCTCAGTTTCTTTTTTAGAGCAGCCTTTCTAATATTTATTTTTTCTACATCTACTACATCTTTTGGGTAAGGATAATTCCCTACTTTCAAAATATTGTTTTTCACCATATGTAATAGAAAAAGTACTATTGCATTCAGTGCATATTGATGTTTTGCAGACCATCTGTGAACAATGTTTATGCATCTTTGTGTTAATAGTATGAGGATACTTTTCTAATGTATACCTTTTTGTTGTAATCGGTTCTCCACATACATAACAAGTTCCAATTGATATCATTTCATTTCTTTTTTTAAAGCACTCAGAACAAATTGTTGGCAACGATTTATCTTGTTCTAAGATTTTCTTTTTTTCAGCATATGATAATGTAATTCTATTTCCACATTCATCACAATAGTGTTGATATGCGGTTTGTCGGTACTTTTCTCGACACGAAGTGCAAAGTAAAGACTTATTTTTTGCTATTAAACTGTCCTTATATTTATTAGAAATATAAAATTCACTTTTACATTCTGAGCAAGTAACAATACTACATTTTTCGCATAAATCAGAAGGAGATTCACCACGTATATATTTATCGAAATAAGATAAATACACCCCATCGCCACAGCATTTACACTTATGCTTTTCATATTTTGTTATACAGTTACTACAGAGAATGTTTTCCTCATCATCAAGTTCAACTCCACAATATTTACATCTTTGTTTTACATTCATCGGTTGTTCATTAACATCATCAAAGAAATTTGATGGAATTGGTAATAAGCCAAGTTCGGCTACATTAGGTGTGACTTTTGAATCAAACGTCTCTTCTTTAATAGGCACAAATTGCAAATTAAAACTATCATCTATCCATTCCTTATATTGAATTATTCTAGCATTATTTGATAGATAATCACTTACACTTCTAAGAATATGCCCACTTGGATATTTTCTTAAATATTGACTAGAACCAAGGAAAATCAGTGTATTCTTAGTTCTTGAAAATGCAACATTCAATCGTGCTGCATCTGAAAAGTATTTAGTTGGTTTTTTTGCCCTAGTAGTACAATATATTACAATATTTTCTTCATCTCCTTGAAAAGCATCTATTGTGTTTACCCAAACATTTTCACATCTGGATTGATTAAAGCCTTTTATCAATTCATACTTCTGTCTTTTATATGGAGTGATTACTACAATTCTCCCAGAATAATATTTCCTAATTTTCGTGGCAATATTCACAGCAGCCTCAACCTCCTTAATATTAAAGGGACTCGAATTGCTTCCATCCTCTTTTCTATCGCTTTCTAAATAATCAAGCTCGTTTTTCATATCAATAAATACTAAATGATTTTTGCATAGCATTGGTTTCTTTTTAAAACAATTTGCTCCTGTTTTAAGTTTTCCATCATAAAACATATTTACAAGATCAGCAATAACAGGAGGCATTCTAAATTGCACATCTAACATACATTTCAGATTATCTGGGCAATCTTCATACAATCTTTGAAAAAAACTTCTGTTTAGAAAATCTAATTGCTGTTCCTCCTCTACAATATCTCCATACTCAACACTTCCACCTTTGTATAAAGCAGTATTTATTACTGGTGGTAACTGTTTGTGATCACCAATAATAATAACTTTTCGAGCATGATTAATAGGAATTAGTAATTCACCAGCTAATGCTTTTCCAGCT
>CAMXTM010000375.1 GCA_947246775.1 uncultured Clostridium sp.
AAAAGTATGATATTGTGGGAAATTGTATTATTTTAGAAAGTGCTTTTTGTGGTACTTTATCCTTTTTGTATTATGCAGACAGAAAAATAGAAGAAATACCTGAAAAAGATATTTATTTGTTTTATCATTATTGCTATGGTGATTTATTAGAAAAAAAGGCATTAGACATGACAGAACAAAGTATTGCAGAAGGAAATGTAAAACAGATGAAATTAGAGCGTGGATTAGAATTGACCTTTGAGGAAGGAAAAAATACAAAAGAGGAATTACGGAACAGTGCAAAAGAGAAAAAACAACTATTTTTTGACGGTATCAAAGGGAATATAACAGGGAGCTGGTGTTGATGCAGGCGAACATTGCAACTGTGATAATAAAAAAGTTAGAAACATTTCGTAAAATGGGCTGTGAAACAGAAATAATTTTACTACAAAAAACAGGGGATACAGAGCAGCTTGGCATTTGTGATATGGGAGAAAATGATACTATAAAAGAAAGTATCATCAAAGTCATTCCTATGACATTAGCTTCTGAAAGAGGAACAACAGGAGAAATTACTAACAATATGCAGTTAGGTAACAATGCAGAAAAACAATTTGAGTTTGCAGAAATACCAAAAGAAGAAATAGAACAAGAAAATAGCATACGAACAGGGGACAGGATAGTATATCAAAAAGAAGAATATATCATATTTGAGATATTACCTATTGTAATGGGAGAAACACTGATTTGTAAACAATATAAGGCAAAGAAGGTAAAGTAATGAGCGATTTTAAAAAGCTGATAAACACGATTACAAGTATAGAGGAAGCGATACAAGAGGGAGCTCAAAATGGTTTAAAAACAGCAGGACTAAGAGTAGCAGCAACAGCAAAGGAAAAACTGGGAACCTATCAGCCAAGTGTGGGAGAATATCCAGCATGGCAAACTTTAAAACCAGAAACAGTAAAACGAAAATATACCACAAAAAAGGGAAAGGTAAAAAAGTCTGGAAAAGAATATTTAAAAAAATATGGTAGTTTTGCACCTAGTGGTACAGCAGATGATAGCCCTTTAGTAGGACATTCAGAATTGAGAAAAGCTATTACTACAGATAACAGCCAAATAGAGCAAGGAAATGTTTTTGTTGGAGTGGCAGAGGGAAATGTTGCAACCTATGGTGCAGTGCAGGAATATGGTTCAGCAAAAAGAAATATCCCACCAAGACCTTATTTGCGTCCAGCTGTTGTAGAAAACAAAGAACAAATTGCAGAAGAGATTAAAAATAGTATTGCAGAAACAATAGCGAATTTTAGACAAGGAGATTTCTAATGGAGAATATAAGAGACCCGCTTGTACTTGTATATGAAATACTCAAAAAAGCAATCAAGCAAGTACATGGACAAGATTTTTTAGTATTAGATGATTTCCCTACAGCAGACAGCTACAGAAAACAAAACAGAAATGCAGCGAATATTTCTTTTGTATCATCAAGTAGGGAAAAGGGATTGATGAGGGAATTTATACCACACAAAATAATGAAAAATGAAAATGACAATCAATATAGTGTTGCTACAGAAACGCTAAGGTTAGAATATGTCATACAGATTAGTTTTTTTGCAAATAAAAAGGGAATTGCACAACAGTTATCTAGCAAATTTATAGCGTATTTAGAAGAAAAAAACGAACTGGAATTAGAAAATGATAAATGGCAGGAAAGCATGAATGTATTTTTGTTATCTCCCCCTGCACCGCCAGAAGGCGATACAGATTTATGGCAGGTCAATCAAACATGGCAATGTAGTGCAAAATTACTAACAGTAAAAGAGACAGAAAAAACAAAGCAAATGCATTTTACAGGAATGATAAAAAATATAGTATAGAAATAAAATGATTTAACTGTTGTTAAAAAGACGTTTAACTACTGTTTAACTGCTATTTAAAAAGTAAAAATATTAATGAGATAGAGGAGGATAATAAAGTATGCCAATATTGAGAGGATTTATAGGGGACATTAGAACGATGCCGCCTGATATTTATGTCAATGAAATGCCAGTACCACAGGCAGATGAATTTACTATGCCAGATTTTGTACTGGGATTTGTAGGGGAATTTGATAGAGGACCAGTAAATGAATACATTTATTGCAGCGAAACACCAACAAAACGAATGAGCGAAATATTGCGTCCCGTATTAGAAGAAATGGCTGACAGTGGTTGTAAAGGCAATCAGCTTTTGACACACTTACATATGGCAAGAGCAAAAAAAGCGGTATTTGTTAGGATATTAGGCAAAGGTTATGCTACAGCGAGTTTGACACTGACAGACAGTCAAGAAACGCCAGAAGAAACATTAAAAATCAGTGCAAAATATGCAGGAGAATATGCCAATGTATTTACAGCACAAGTCATTGCAGAAAAAGAAGGAACCTTTGCCTTAAAACTATATTCTGATTTAGATGGATATGAGACCTATACAGGGCTAAGCATGGACAAAGAAAGTGAAAATTATGCAGTAAAGGTAGTCAATGAAAAAAGCTATCATTTTGTGTTAGAGGATTTAAA
>CAMXTM010000376.1 GCA_947246775.1 uncultured Clostridium sp.
TGGTGGATAGACTGTGTCATATAATTCTTCCATTGTAATCGTATGCAACACCTCCAATTCAAAATTTTTTAAATTATTTGTGGCTTGTAAATTGCTTTTTTGTTGTTTTTCTGCTATACTTTTGTTAGTGAATTTTGATTGTTCCTTCTCTGTTGCAGCAGATGAAATAGGAACAATCTTTTCTTTTTTACTCATTGGTTTTCCTCCTTCATTTCCTCTAAAATTTGACTAATAAATTGAATTGTCGTCATTGCTATATCATCCATTTCTTGCATGGTTGATAATCTTTTTAGCTCTACATAAATTTGTTCCATATGATTTTTCAGAGCCTTGTATACTCTTGTATTGCCTACTACTACAATATCTTTACATAAAAGCCGATTGATGATATAATCTTGTTTGGTTAATCCAGATAGTGAAACTAAGTTGTCTAACAACCTTGCTTCTGGTTCTGACATTCTAAAAGCAATCGTTTTATTTCGCCATCTCCCTTTTTTGTCTAAGTTTTTCTCCAAATTTTTCACCCTCTTTCTGCATTTAATTTTTGTGCCATTTCCATCTGTTTCGTAGGAAAAAGATGTGCATACTGGTAAGTAATGTCAATACTTTCATGCCCTACTCTTTCAGCAATTGCTACTGCTGAAAAGCCCATATCTATTAACAAACTTATCGCTGAATGACGAATACTGTGCAATTTAATATGCTTTACACCTGCTGTCTTTGCACCCCTATCCATTTCATGATGAAGATAACTTTTTGTGACAGGAAAAATTCTATCAGTCGATTTACAACCATAGAGCAGTTTTAAAAAATCTTTCATTTCCTCACACAGAAATTCTGGCATTTGTATTGTTCGATTGCTTTTTGCAGTTTTAGGTTCGGTAATGATGTCTTCCCCTTGAAGCCTTTGATAAGATTTGTTAATAGTCAATACCCCTTTCTCAAAATCGAAATCAGCAGGAGTAAGAGCAAGCAACTCACCCAATCGAATGCCACACCAATACAATAATTCAAAAGCATAAAATGACAATGGCTTATCCATCATTGCTTCTGAAAATTTCAAATACTCCTCCTTTGTCCAAAACTCTATTTCTTTTGTTTGTGCCTTCCCCATATTTCCAGCTTTTGCAGCAGGATTGGATTTCAATTCATAATATCTTACTGCATGATTAAAAATAGCACTCAGCTGGTTGTGTACTGTTTTTAAATAAGTTTCTGAATAGGAATTGCCTTTCTCATCTTTGTAAGCAAGCATTTTGTTTTGCCATGCAATTACATCAGCAGGACGAATTTCATTCATTTTTTTGCTGCCAAAAGTAGGAACAAGTTTTGTTTGAATGATATTCTCCTTTGTAAGCCATGTATTTAGTTTTAATCTTGCTTTCATATCGTTGCTGTAAACCTCAACAAAATTTTCAAAACTCATGTCAAGATTCAGTTGTTGCTTTTGTTTAAATTCTCTTTCCCATTCTAGTGCTTCTCGTTTTGTCTTACCTTTGTTTTTGCCTTGCCAATCACGATAGTAAAAAAATACAAACCATTTTCCAGTCTTTTTATCTTTGTAAGCTGACATAATTTTCCTCCTTTCTAAGCCCATAAATTTTTTCTTCAAAAAATTGCCTATTGACTTTTCCAGAAATTGTAATAAAGCCTTTGCTTTTTAATTCATCATTCAGTTTTCGTATCAATTTGTAAGCATATGGCTTTGATACTCCTAACTCTTTTGCAATTTCTTCCGCTTTTATAAATAAATTTTTTTGCATATCTATCAACCACCTTTTACTATTCGCTTATTTGTTAAATTTTCTATACTCATTATATATTATCGTTTTTGTTAATGTCAATTATTTCTTTCACATATTTGTTAATTTTTTTATTTACTATTCTGTTGAAATCAGTTATAATAAGTATAAAATAAAGTAAAAGGTGGTAACTCTTATGACAGTTGGAGAAAAAATAAAGCGAATTCGTATTTTTAGGGGCATGACCCAAAAAGAACTTGGACTTGTAGTCGGATTGACTGAAAATCGTATTGCTCAATACGAAACTAATTATCGTACTCCCAAAAAAGACCTTTTAAACCAGATTGCAAAAGCACTTCATGTTAATTCATTGAACTTTTATGTAGAAGTTTCTGGCAGTGCTGAGGACATCATGCAAACTTTTTTCTGGATGGATGAACTAAATCCCAACACAGTCAACTTGTTTCAAATGACTAAAAATCCCGAATTGGATACAGAAGTACAATACAAAGATTCTGATAATTGGACTACTCATACACCAGTAGGTATTTTTCTCAACTATAATTTAGTAAACCAATTTCTGGAAGAATGGCTTACTCGAAAAATAGAACTAAAAACTGGACAAATTACCAAACAGGAATATTTTGAGTGGAAATTGAATTTTCCTTATACTTGTGATGGCAATGGAAAATTTACACCATCTATACAATGGAGAAATTCTAAAAATTCTTAAAATAAAAAATAGACCTTTTAGTTTATACAAATCAACTAAAAGGTCTATGTAAAATTTAATATCA
>CAMXTM010000377.1 GCA_947246775.1 uncultured Clostridium sp.
GGTCGTTGTGGTGTGATGGACGGAGAAATTACCTCAACAGTAGAAAAAACAGAACTACCAAATCAGAACAATCAGTCCAATTTTGGTACAGGATATGGTTATCAATATGCAAATGGTGGTATAGAAATCAATATTGATGGCAAGTGGATAGTGTTTGAAAAACAAGGTGAGAAGGAAACAAATTAAGAAATATTTAATAAAATAGCAATAGAACAATACTTTTTCTTTTTTCTGATTTGTAGTATGATAAAAACAACTGAGGAGGTATGTGTGTGTGGAGGTAGAAAGCAGAGCAGAATTCAGAAGAAAAAGGAGACTACGAAGAAAGAGGAGAAGAAGAATCATAAAAATAGTACTATTGTTACTGTTTATTATCATTATTTTTCTATTGTTTTATAAGCGCAGCGAAGAAATGAAATTATATAGTATTGGAATAGATGCAGGGCATGGTGGAGAGGATACAGGCGCAATAGGATACATACAGGAAACAGAATTAACAGAAAAAACAGCAGATTTGTTGGAGGAGTTGCTTAAAAAAGATGGACGTTTTAAAATAGTGCGTTCTCGTAAAAATGGGGAGAATGTCAATATTACAGATAGAAAGAAGTTGTTTTTAAAAGAAGAAGTAGATTTAGTGCTTTCTATCCATGGAAATTCTGACCCAACAGGAACAGCAAGAGGATTTGAATGTTATCCCTCCCCACCTGGTAGAGAAAATCATGCAATAAGTTATCACTTTGCTGTATGTATTGCAGAAGAGATGGCAGCAATAGGCAACCATTTGAGGGGAGAAAATGGCGTTAGATATGCCTATTATGTAACAGATGAAAGTGGATATGCGCAAAAAGTCATTAAAGAAAAATCTGATACGATGGTGTATGCGCAACCCTCTTTTGGTATGGTAGAAGATATAAATGTTCCAGCGGTACTAGCAGAACAGTGTTTTGTAACAAATCAAGAAGATGCAATAGAATTTGGAAGCGATAAAGGTTGCCAAAATGCAGCAGAAGCATATTATAAAGCAATATGTAAATATTTGGATATTGAAACAGTAGTATTGTAGGCAATATGTGTCTTTGTATGGCGTACATATGTATGTAAAAAATAACAATAATCTAGCAATATTTTAAAAAAAACGTTGCAAAATCACGAAAAATACTTCTGTTTTGTATAAAGAACAGCATAATGGTTGACGTGTTATTTTGATATGTTATAATTTTTTAATAAAGAAATGAAGATATGCTTGTATATTTTGAGGCATACCGAAAAAAGCAGTTTTTTTTCGACTTACTTTATTAAAGAGGTATCCATTTTGATAATTTAGTGCCTTCTTTTTATAATAAGGAGGCACTTTTTATTTATAGTATCATTTTGAAATCATAGGGAGGTTTAACAAAATGAATAGAGTTTATAATTTTTCAGCAGGGCCATCTATGCTTCCGTTGGAAGTATTAGAAAAAGCACAAAAAGAGTTTGTTTGTTATGGCAGTAGCGGTATGTCTGTTATGGAAATGAGCCATCGCTCAAAGTCCTTTGAAGAAATATTATATCATGCTGAAAATACATTAAGGGAACTAATGAAAATACCAGATAACTATAAAGTATTGTTTTTGCAGGGAGGCGGTTCAACGCAATTTGCTATGATTCCTATGAATCTGATGAATAAAAACCATAAAGCGGACTATATAAAAACAGGACAATGGGCAACAAAGGCGATAGAAGAAGCACAAAGATATGGCAAAGTAAATGTTGTGGCATCTTCGGAAGATACTGTATTTAATAGAATACCAGAATTGGATAAAAATAAATTTGATGCAGAAGCAGACTATTTTTATATTACATTAAACAATACCATATATGGTACAAGATATACTACACTACCAGATACAGGCAATGTGCCTTTGGTGGGTGATATGTCATCTAGTATCTTGTCAGAAGAAATTGACATTACAAAATTTGGTTTGCTTTATGCAGGAGCGCAAAAAAATTTAGGGCCAGCAGGTGTTACAGTAGTCATTATAAGAGAGGACTTACTAGGCAATGCTATGGAATTTACACCAACCATGCTGCGCTATGATGTTCATGCAAAAAACAATTCATTGTATAATACACCTCCTACCTATGGCATTTATTTTGTAGGATTGGTGTTTGATTGGGTAAGAGAGCAAGGTGGCATCAAAGCATTGCAAAAAATCAATGAGCAAAAAGCAGCAATACTGTATGACTTTTTAGACCAATCTAGCCTATTTAAAGGAACGGTAGTAAAAAAAGACCGTTCTCTTATGAATGTGCCATTTGTATTACCAACAAAGGAATTAGACGCAAAATTTATTGCAGAAGCAGCAAGTAAAGGTTTTGTAAACTTAAAAGGGCATAGAATTGTAGGTGGTATGAGAGCAAGCATTTATAATGCTATGCCAATAGAGGGAGTAAAAGCACTTGTAGCATTGATGGAGCAGTTTGAAAAAGAGAATAAATAAAGAGGAATCACTAAGTTACTAAAAATATAGAAAAGTATACTAAAATAGGATAAAAAG